>JAJPIH010000046.1 GCA_021324875.1 Alphaproteobacteria bacterium | reverse complement strand
TCGCCGGCGAATGGCGCAGTCGCGACGGTGCGCCGGTCATCAACCCGGCCGACGAAAGCATCCTTGGCACCGTGCCGCACGCGACCCGCGCCGATCTTGACGATGCCCTGGAGGCCGCCACCAGGGGTTTTCAGGTTTGGCGCAACACCTCGCCGGCCAAGCGCGCCGAGATCATTCAGCGTGCCGCGCAACTGTGTCGCGAACGCGCCGAGGAGGACGCCGTCGCGATCACCCTGGAACAGGGCAAGCCGCTGGCCCAGGCCAAGCTCGAAATCATCCGCGGCTGCGAGATCATCGACTGGGATGCGAGCGAGGGCCGCCGCGTCTATGGGCGGGTGATCCCCAGCGAACCGGGCATGCGCAACACCGTATTGCGCCAGCCGATCGGCGTCGTTGCGGCGTTCTCGCCGTGGAATTTTCCGATGTCGTCGCCGGCGCGCAAGGTCGCCGGGGCGCTGTCCTCAGGCTGCTCGATTATCATCAAGGCTTCCGAAGAGACCCCGGCCGGCGCCTATAATCTGGTGCGCGCTTTTGCCGACGCCGGATTGCCGCCGGGCGTGCTGAACCTCGTCTTCGGTGTGCCGTCGGAGGTCTCGACCTACTTGATCCCGCAGCCGAATGTGCGGCTCGTCACCTTTACCGGGTCGATCCCGGTGGGCAAGCATCTGGCGGCGATGGCCGGTGAGCACATGAAGCCGGCGATCATGGAACTCGGCGGCCACGCGCCGGTCATCGTCTGCGACGACGCCGATCCGGAGGTCAGCGCCGGCACCTCGGCGCTCGGCAAATCGCGCAATGCCGGGCAGGTGTGCATCTCGCCGACCCGCTTTTTTGTGCAGGAGGCGATCTACAACCAGTTCACCCATGCCTTCGGCGAAAAGGCGAAGCAGATCAAGATCGGCGACGGGCTCGACCCGGCATCGCAGATGGGCCCGGTTGCCAACGACCGCCGTCTTGCGGCGATGGAGACGCTGATCGCCGACGCCAAGGCCAAGGGCGCGCGCGTCGTCGCCGGCGGCAGCCGGATCGGCAATCGCGGCTATTTCCACGAGCTGACGGTGCTCGCCGACGTGCCGGACGCAGCACGCGCGATGAACGAAGAGCCGTTCGGTCCGCTGGCCCTGCTGTCCCCGGTCAGGACGCTCGACGAGGCGATCGAAAAGGCCAATTCGTTGCCCTACGGGCTGGCCGCCTATGCCTTCACCCGTTCGGCCCGCAATGTCGATCAGCTCGCCGAACGGATCGAGGTCGGCAATTTGTCGATCAACCACCTGACCGCGTCGTTTGCCGAAACCCCGTTCGGCGGGGTCAAGGATTCGGGCTATGGCCGCGAAGGCGGCACCGAAGGGCTCGAATGCTACACGATTGCCAAAAACGTCTCCCATCTCGTGCTGTAAGGGCGTCAGCAATGTATTCGGATGTCTTGCTGTTTATCGACGGGCACTGGACCAAGGCGGCCGGCGGCTGCACCCTCCCGGTCGTCAACCCGGCGACGGGCGAGCCGATCGGCACCGTCGCCCATGCCGAGAAGGCCGACCTCGACCGTGCACTCGAGGCTGCCGACAAGGGATTTCGCCAATGGCGCAAGGTCTCGGCCTTCGATCGCGCGAAGATTATGCGCAAGGCGGCCGACCTGCTGCGCGAGCGCGCCGATGCAATTGCACCGCTTCTGACCCTCGAACAGGGCAAACCGCTGCCGGAGGCCAAGGGCGAGACGCTGGCCGGTGCTGACGTTATCGACTGGTTCGCCGAGGAGGCGCGCCGGGCCTATGGCCGGGTGATCCCGGCGCGCACCGCGGGCGTCTATCAGCTTGTCGTCAAGGAGCCGGTCGGTCCCGTCGCCGCGTTCACGCCGTGGAATTTTCCGATCAATCAGGTTGTCCGCAAGCTCTCCTGCGCGCTGGCCGCGGGCTGCTCGATCATCGTCAAGGCGCCCGAGGAAACCCCGGCCTCGCCGGCCGAGCTGATCCGCTGCTTTGCGGATGCCGGCGTCCCGGCCGGTGTCGTCAATCTGGTCTACGGCGTGCCGGCGGAGATTTCGGAGTACCTGATCCCTCACCCGATCATCCGCAAGATGTCGTTTACCGGCTCGACCGCCGTCGGCAAGCAGCTCGCGGCAATCGCCGGCGCCCACATGAAGCGGGTGACAATGGAGGTGGGCGGCCACGCGCCATCGATCGTCTTTGGCGATGCCGATGTCGATCTCGCCGCGAAGCTGCTCGCGACGGCCAAACTGCGCAACGCCGGCCAGGTCTGCGTATCGCCGACCCGGCTCTTGGTGCAGAAGGAGGTCTACAGCGAGTTTGTCGGCAAGTTCACCGAGGGGGTGCGGGCCGCCAAGATCGGCGACGGCCTCGAAGCCGGCACGCAAATGGGACCGATGGCCAACCCGCGCCGCATCGCAGCAATGGAAACGTTCATCGGCGATGCGGTGCAGAACGGCGCAACCCTAAAGACCGGGGGGCACCGGATCGGCAACAAGGGCAATTTCTTCGCGCCGACGGTGCTGATCGATGTGCCAAAAACCGCACGCATCATGAACGAGGAGCCGTTTGGGCCGGTCGCCGTCATCAATCCGTTCCGGACCTTCGACGAGGTCGTCGAAGAGGCGAACCGCCTGCCCTATGGCTTGGCTGCCTACGCCTACACCCGTTCGGCGAAGACCGCGCAGGCGATCGCCGCATCGGTCGAGACCGGAATGATCTCGATCAACCATCACGGCCTGGCCCTGCCCGAGGTGCCGTTTGGCGGTGTCAAGGATTCGGGTTACGGCTCCGAGGGCGGCTCAGAAGCGCTCGAGGCCTACCTCGTCACCAAGTTCATCAGCCAAGCCTGCCTCTGAAACGAGCATATAGGCGGTTCCCGCGCGCCCCGGGGCTTGTCGCGGGCGCGCCGGAACCTGCCGAGCGCTATACACAACTGGACATGACGATGGCCGATCCATTCCTCCCCCCATTGCCCCTGGCGCGACCGCTGCTCAGTCCGGTTTTGACGGGTGCGATCGGGCACAAGCCGCTGCTGCCGGCACGGCCGCGCGAGGCATCCGCAGAAGCCGAACCCAAGCGGCAACGAACGAAACTGTGGGAATTTGGCACCAATCTGCATTGCTCGATCATCGGCACCTGCCTGTCTACCGGCGAATTGCGCCGCGTGTTGATCAAGATCGGCCGCAAGGAGGCGCTCGAGGCCAGCGAGCACGATGTCCATGCCAGCGCCGTGCTGATCGCCGGTAAACACCAGGAGGGCGCCAAGCTGCTGCACAAGGCCCTCGATCGCCGTCATCGTCTGGCGATCAGCCAGTTCGAACGCGCCCGCAGCGCCGGCGACGTTCGCCATTTGTGGCAGGAGGCGTCGAAACGCGGCGACATCCCCGGCGCCTACTGGGCGGCGCTGACCCATCCGGCGAGCAACGAGGCCTTGATCCGCGACATCTTTGCCGAAGTGCACATGCTCTCACACCTGGTCGGCGCGGCCAATCGCGCCGATATCCGTCGCCTGCGCCAGCTCGAGACCGAAAAGGAGGAATTGGAAGGCGAGTTGCGGCTCCACAAGGAACGGCTCGGCGAAGCGCTTGCTGCTCGCGACCATGCCTTGCGCACGGTTGAAGCGCTGCAAGAACGCGCGGTTATTCAAACGGCGCCGTCGCCGGCCCGAGCCGACGATAGCGCGACGATCGAGTTGCGCACCCGCCTTGCCCGCGCCGAGAGCCATCGCGAGCGGATTGAGCAGGAGCTTGCTGAAGCGCGCGCCGGTCTTGCCGCGGAGCAGATCGCGCGAGTGGCGGCAGAAGAGCGCGAGGCCGCCCTGAGGCGCGAGATCGACGTGTTGGAAACGGCGTTGGCGGCCTCCGACGCCGAAAATCACGCCAAGCCCAAGGCCGGCCTGACAGTGCTCTATGTCGGCGGCCGCCCCTCTCAAATCGGGCGCTTGCGCGGTGCCGCGGAACGCGCCGGCGCCGCGTTTCTCTATCACGACGGGGGCATTGAGGAGCGTGAGGGCCTGCTGCCCGGGCTCGTCAGCCGCGCCGACGCGGTGCTGTTTCCGGTCGACTGCATCAGTCACGCCGCAATGCAGCTTGTGAAGCGGTTATGCCGGCAGGGCGCCAAGCGGTTCGTACCGTTGCGCAGCGCCGGTCTGGCGCCGTTCTACGCGGCGCTGGTCGATCCGGCGGTTTGGCAGGCGGGCGCCGAATAATGCGGTTCCACCGGCTGCTGCTCGCCGCGACCGGCTTTGCCGTACTGATCCACGGGGCGCACGCGGCGGGTCTGCATGTGCTCGCCGCCGGCAGCCTGCGCGAGGTCATCGGCGAGATCGGCGCGCGCTACACGCGTGCAACCGGTGTCGCGGTGGCGGCGGATTTCGGGCCGTCGGGCGTCCTGCGCGGACGCATCGAAAACGGCCAGAGGGCCGATCTGTTCGCCTCGGCCGATATGGGACATCCGCTGAAATTGCTCGCTGATGGTCGCGCGGTTCGCGTCGTCATGTTCACCCGCAACAATCTTTGCGCTTTCGCCAAGCCAGCACTCGGGCTGACGAGCACGAATTTTGTCGATCGTCTGCTCGATCCGGCCGTCAAGCTCGGCACCTCGACGCCAAAGGCCGACCCCGCCGGCGACTACACCTGGCTGATGTTCCACAAAATCGATCTGACGCATCAAGGCGCATTTACGACGCTTGACCACAAGGCGCGGCAGATCGTCGGCGGGCCAGCCAACAACGCCCCCATCGACGGGAAAGATCCGGCCGCCGCCGCACTGATCGCCGGCCGGATTGACGTGATGATTGGCTATTGCTCGGGCGCCCGACGCATGCAGTCGCAACTGCGCGATGTGGCTGTCCTGGTGCCGAAACAGATTGCCGCGGGGCCGGAATACGGTCTTGCGATCCTCAAGGGCGCCGACCCGCACGCGGAGGATTTGGCGCTCTACATGCTGTCGCCGGAAGGACAGCAGATCTTCGCCCAATTCGGCTTTGCTCCGGTCGCCCTCCCGGCAGCCAAGCCCTAATCAGGTTTGGATAGCGCAATGGATGGAGACATCACCCTCGACCAGCTCGCCTTCAGCAAATTCGCCGTCGGCCAGCCAGTGCCGCGCAACGAGGACCCGATGCTCGTGCGCGGCGAAGGACGTTACACCGACGACGTCAAGTTGCCCGGCCAAGCCTATGCCGTATTCATACGAAGCAGCTATGCGCATGGCGTCATCAACCGCATCGACATCGATGAGGCGGCGCAGATGCCGGGCGTGCTCGGCATCTACACCGGGCCCGACCTGACCGCGGCCGGCATCAAAAACATGCCGCTCGGCATGGCGATCCCGACCGCGGACGGCTCGCCGCCGCATCGGCCAGCCTGCCCGGTCCTGACCCATGACAAAGTCCGCTATGTCGGCGACCCGATTGCGATCGTCGTCGCCGAGAGCCTGGTCCAAGCCAAGGATGCCGCCGAGGCCGTGTATGTCGATGTCGATCCCCTGCCGGCGGTAACCAGCTGCAAGGCCGCAGCTGAGCCCGGAGCGCCGCTGATCCACGACGGCGTACCGGGCAATGTAGCAGCGCATTTCCATTATGGGGATGCCGAGCAAGTCGCCGCGGCCTTCGCCGCCGCCGCCCATGTCACAAGGCTCGAGATCCCGAGCAATCGGATCGTCGTCTGTGCGATGGAGCCGCGCTCGGCGATCGCCGAATACGACGCCGAGACCGATCGCTACACCTTGCGCGTCGGCTGCCAAGGCGTGTTCGGCCTCAAATCCGGCATCGCCAACGTGCTCGGCGTCGACAAGGCGAAAGTGCGCGTCTTGACCGGCAATGTCGGCGGCTCGTTTGGCATGAAATCGCAAGTCTATCCCGAGTATTTAGCCCTGTTTCATGCGGCCAAGACCCTCGGCCGTCCGGTCAAGTGGACCGACGAACGCAGCGAAAGCTTTGTCTCCGACAGCCACGGCCGGGACCATGAAATGACGGCCGAGCTCGCACTCGACGCCGAGGGCCATTTCCTCGCCGTGCGCCTGACCGGCTACGGCAATCTTGGCGCTTATGTCGGCCGCGGCACGCCAATCCCGCCAACAGCAAACGCCGTCAAGAACCTGATCGGCGTCTACCGGACGCCGCTGATCGAGGTTTCGACCAAGATCGTCGTCACCAATACCCCGCCGGTCGGCGCCTATCGTGGGGCGGGACGGCCCGAAGGCAACTATTACATGGAGAGGCTCGTCGATACTGCCGCCGCCGAGATCGGGATCGACCGGGTCGAACTGCGCCGCCGCAATCATATCTCTGAAGCGGACATGCCCTATAAGGCGCCAAACGGCACGACCTACGATAGCGGAGAGTTCACCGCGGTTCTCAACGAAGCGCTGGCGCGCGCCGATTGGGACGGTTTTGCCGCGCGCAAAGAGGAAAGCCGCAAGCGCGGCTTGTTGCGCGGCCGCGGTATCGGCGACTACCTCGAGGTCACCGGCCCGCCGTCACAGGAAATGGGCGGCATTCGCTTCGAGCCGAACGGGGACGTCACGATCATCACCGGCACGCTCGATTACGGGCAAGGGCATTGGACGCCATTTGCGCAAATCCTGCATCAAAAGCTCGGCATCCCGTTCGAGCGTATCAAGCTGCTGCAAGGCGACAGCGACGAGTTGATCGCCGGCGGCGGCACCGGCGGGTCGAAATCGCTGATGGCGAGCGGCGGCGCCATTCTTCAAGCGAGCGAAATTTTGATCGAAAAGGGCAAGAAAATCGCCGCCCATATCCTCGAAGCCGCGGTCGAAGACATCGAGTTCAACCGGGGCCACTTCATCATTGCGGGAACCGACCGTTCGATCGGGCTGATGGATCTGGCCGAGCAACTTAAGCGCGGCGTCGAACTCCCGGGTGATGTGCCCGATTCGCTCGACGTGCAGACAGTCATGGAAAGCCTGCCATCGGCTTTCCCCAACGGCTGCCACATCGCCGAGGTCGAGATCGACCCCGAAACGGGTGTGATCGAGGTCGTCAAATACACGATGGTCAACGATTTCGGCGTGATCGTGAACCCGCTGCTGGTCGAAGGGCAGGCGCATGGCGGCGTCGTCCAGGGCATTGGCCAGGCGCTGATGGAACGCGTTGTCTTCGACGAGAGCGGCCAGCTGTTGACCGGCTCGTTCACCGATTATGAGCTGCCGCGCGCCGCGGATGCGGTGTTTTTCGACATCGGCAGCCACCCGGTTCCGGCCAAGACAAACCCGCTCGGCGCGAAGGGTTGCGGGGAAGCGGGCTGCGCCGGCTCGCTGCCCGCAGTCATGAATGCGGTTGTCGACGCGCTGTCCGAATACGGCATCCGCCACATCGATATGCCGGCGACCCCGTTGCGCGTCTGGCAGGCAATCCAAGAAGCGCGTCGCGCCCGATAGCCCCAGGGCTGGGCCGCCCGGCTCGCGCTGTGCGACATGCTCGACGGGCATTCGGTCGAACGATATATTTACCCGAATATAGCGATATCAGCGGAGGAGCATGATGGACCTCGCAACCGCGCATGCACGGCTCGGCAATGCCGCGTCATCCTTTCTGGCCGGCCCGCACCGTTTGCTGATCGACGGTAAATGGGTCGACGCCCGATCTGGGAAGCGGTTTGATGTGTTCGACCCCGCCACCGGACAGGCGATCGCGGCGGTCGCCGAAGCCGACGCCCTCGATGTCGACGAGGCGGTCAAAGCCGCGCGGCGCGCCTTTGAAGAAGGACCGTGGTCGCGCACCTCGGCCCGGGATCGCGGCAAGCTGATATGGAGGCTTGCCGACCTGCTCGAGCAGCACGCCGACGAAATCGCTGAAATCGAGTCGCTCGACAACGGCAAGCCGATCCGCGACGCGCGCAATATCGACCTGCCCGGCTCCTACGAAATTCTGCGCTACATGGCCGGCTGGGCAACCAAGATCAACGGCGAGACGATTACTGTTTCGGCGCCGGGCAACTGGCATGCCTACACGCTGCGCGAGCCGGTTGCGTCGTCGGCCAGATCATCCCGTGGAACTTCCCGCTGATGATGGCGGCGTGGAAGATCGCCCCGGCGTTGGCGGCGGGCTGCACCATCATCCTCAAGCCGGCCGAGCAGACGCCGCTTTCGGCGATCCGCCTCGGCCAGCTGATCCAGGAAGCCGGCTTCCCGCCCGGCGTGGTCAATATCTTGACCGGGTATGGCGAGACGGCCGGCGCCGCGCTCGCCGCGCATCCCGATGTCGACAAGGTCGCCTTCACCGGCTCGACCGAGGTCGGCAAACTGATCGTCCAGGCCGCCGCCGGCAACCTCAAAAAGGTCTCGCTCGAGCTCGGTGGCAAGTCGCCGGCCATCGTGTTTCCCGACGCCGATATGGATGTCGCGATCGCCGGAACCTCGAGCGCGATCTTTTTCAACATGGGGCAATGCTGCACTGCCGGCTCGCGTCTCTACGTGCATAAGAACGTGTTCGACAAGCTGATGCAGGGCGTCGCCGACAATGCCGGCAAGATCAAAATCGGCCACGGGCTCGACCCGGAGACGCAGCTCGGGCCGCTCGTTTCCGACGAGCAGTTCAAGCGGGTGACCGGCTATCTCGCTGCCGGGCGGCAACAAGGCGCGCGCGTCGTGACCGGCGGCAATCGGGTCGGCGAGCAAGGCTATTTTGTCCAACCGACCGTGCTGACCGACACAAACCCGAACATGTCGGTGATCCGCGAGGAGATTTTCGGGCCGGTGGTTTGCGCGATCCCGTTCGATGATGCCGATCTCGATCGCATCGCCCGCACCGCCAACGATACGACCTACGGTCTTGCGGCCAGCATCTGGACACGCGATCTCGGCATCGCCCATAAGCTGGCTCGGCGCATCAAGGCGGGAACGGTGTGGATCAACACCCATAATTTCGGCGACCCGGCCCTGCCCTTCGGCGGCTACAAACAGTCTGGCTGGGGGCGTGAAATGGGCTACGAGGCCATCGAGCTCTACACCGAAATAAAGGCCGTCGCGGCGGCCCTCTAACGGGTCGCCGCCAACCTACCGCCCGTTTCGCTCAGAAGCCAGGCGAGCCGAGGCGCGGGTTGTTCTAAGTATCGTTGTATCTCATGTAATATATCGACCGGAGAACAAAACGATGGCAATGCCGCAGACGATCGAGGCCTACCGTCATCCGTTCACGACCGGCAGCGACGCCAAACGGATGCTGATCAACGGCGAATGGGTACGCGCCGCCTCGGGCAAGACGTTCGAGAGCCGCAACCCCGCAACCGGCGATTTGCTGGCGCATGTCGCTGAAGGCGACAAGGAAGATATCGATCGGGCGGTCGCCGCCGCTCGTCGCGCCTTCGAGGGGCCGTGGTCGAAATTCAAGCCCTATGAGCGTCAGGCGCTGCTGCTCAAAATCGCTGACTTGGTGGAAAAGCATTACGAGGAATTGGCGACGCTGGACACGCTCGATATGGGCGCCCCGGTCAGCCGGACCCGCGCAACCAAGCAACGGGTGCTTGGCATGCTGCGCTGGTATGCGGGCATGGCGGTGTCGATCCATGGCGAAACGATCGACAACTCGCTGCCCGGTGAAATTTTTTCCTACACGCTCAAGGAGCCGGTCGGCGTCGTCGGTGCGATCATCCCGTGGAACGGGCCGCGCGGCGCCTGCGTGTGGAAGATCGGCCCGGCGCTGGCGACCGGCTGCACGGTGGTGCTGAAGCCGGCCGAAGAGGCGCCGCTGACACCGCTGCGACTGGGTGAAATCCTGATGGATGCCGGCGTGCCGCCGGGCGTGGTTAACATCGTCCCCGGCTATGGCGAGACCGCGGGTGCCACCTTGGCCGAGCATCCGGACGTCGACAAGGTCGCCTTCACCGGCTCGCACTTTACCGGCCAGTCGATCGTCCGCGCCTCGGCCGGCAACCTCAAACGCGTCTCGCTGGAGCTTGGCGGCAAGTCGCCGGATGTGATCTTTGCCGACGCCGATCTCGAAACCGCAGTACCCGGCGCCGGAATGGCCGTATTTGCCAATTCTGGACAGATCTGCAGCGCCGGCACGCGGCTCTTTGTCGAGCGCAAGATCTATGACGAATTCGTCGGCCGCGTCGCCGATTTCGGCCAGAGGCTCAAAGTCGGCAACGGGCTCGATCCCGACACTCAAATTGGGCCGCTGGTCTCCGAGCAGCAATATGAGCGCGTCACCGGCTATCTGTCGACCGGTCGCCAGGAGGGCGCGCGGCCGGTAACCGGCGGCCAGCCGCTAACCGAAGGGCCGTTTGCCAAGGGCTATTTCGTGCCGCCGACGGTGTTTGCCGATGTCAAAGATGACATGCGATCGCCCAGGAGGAAATCTTTGGCCCGGTGATCTCGGCAATCCCGTTCACCGATGTCGAGGAGGTGATCCGGCGCGGCAACGCGACCCAATTCGGCCTCGGCAGCGGGGTATGGACGCGCGACGTGTCAAAGGCGCATCGTCTCGCCAAGGGGCTGCGCGCCGGTTCGGTGTGGATCAACTGCTACCAGGCCATGGATCCGGCAGTGCCGTTCGGCGGCTACAAGATGAGTGGCTATGGCCGCGAATCCGGCATCCAGCAGATGGATGAATACCTCAACGTCAAAGCGGTCTGGATCAAAACCGCCTGAAAGGCGTGAAATAGGGCATGACGGCGGCTCGGTCGTCATGCCCTCGCTCCGGAGCCCGCGATGAAATTCGGCATTCACAATCCGTCCTGGGTCTACGGCGCCGACCCGACTGAGGCGTTCGACCGTCTCAAGGAGAAGGCGCAATGGGCCGAGAACCACGGCTTTGTCTGGTTTTCGGTGATGGACCATTTGATCCAGATTCCCGGCGTCGGCGCGGCCGATGAACCGTTTCTCGAAGGCTGGACGGCGCTCTCGGCGCTTGCCGCCGTGACAAGCCGTATCCGCCTGGCGACATTGGCGACATCGGTCGGCTACCGCAACCCCGCCCATCTGGCCAAGATCGCGGCCGGGGTCGATCAGATCAGCCGCGGTCGCCTCACGCTAGGCATTGGCGCCGGCTATTTCGAAACCGAATACCGCCAGTATGGGTGGGAGTTTCCGGCGCGACCGGCCACACGCATCGGCCAAATGGAGGAGGCCGTGCGGCTGATCCTGCAGATGTGGACCAACCGACGGACAACCTTTCGCGGCCGCTATTTTCACGTCGAGGACGCGATCCTCGAACCGAAGCCGGTGCAAAGGCCGCACCCGCCGGTGATGATCGCGGGCGGCGGCGAGCAGCTGACGCTGCGCGCGGTCGCGCGGCTCGGCGGTCTCTGCAATGTCGGCGGTGACCTTGCGACCGTGAAGCATAAGTTTGATGTGCTCCGCCGTCATTGCGATGCCGCCGGGCGCGATTTCGCGACGATCGAAAAGACCCACAACCACAGTTGGCTGCTGGCCCGCGTCGGATCCGCGGTCGCGGCCAAGCGTGAGCGGCTGTCGGCGCGCGGCCCCTTGCGCGGCTTCGTGGGTACGGTGTCCGAAGCAATCGATCTGATCGGCCAATACCGCGACGCGGGTGTCGACCTGCTGATCAACAGCGATTACCGCAACGATTTCGAGACCCACGAGCTGATGGCCGCCGAGGTCATGCCGCATTTCGGATAGCGGACGGCAGCCCGCCCGGATCGCCTCG
>JAJPIH010000400.1 GCA_021324875.1 Alphaproteobacteria bacterium | reverse complement strand
TGGCGCGCATATAGCGCTCGCCCCAATTGTACTGGCTTTCCATCCCCATGCCGGTGATCGCATGCAGGCTGACCGGCATTTTCAATTCCTGCGCGGCCGCCCAGAACAGATCGTAGATCTCCGAACTGTAGGGCTGCTCGGCCGGCGGCGAGCACCAGATCATCGCGCCCTTGAGGCCCATTTTGGCGCAACGTTCGAGCTCGCGCGCGCCGGCCTTGGGGTCGTAGAGCGAGATCATCGGCAGACCGGCATAGCGACGCGGGTCGTAGCCGACAAATTCGGCGAGCCAATCATTGTAGACCCGGAAACATTCGGCCTGCAGCCCCGGATCCTTGAGCCAGAAGATGCGAAACCCCAGGGTCGTGTAGAGGACTTCGGCCTCGACCCCGTCGAGCTCGGCGTCCTGTTTGCGCGCCGCCGGATCCCAGCCGCCGGGGCGGGCATCGGCATAGGTCGCGGTGGTCAGAAACTCTTTCAGCTCTTCGGGGCTTTTGCCGGCGCCAAGACCGATCCCGATCGGATGCGGCGCATAGCCTTCGTAATAGAAATAGGCGCCCTGCTTGCCGGGCGGGTCGACCATCAGCTGCGGCGCCCGTTCGCGATATTTCCGGTCGACCCGCTCGACCCACAAATTCGGCGGCTCGCTGACATGAGAATCCGCCGAAATCAGCTTGTATTCCGCCATGGAACCCCTCCCTTGTGAAACCCGCGGCGACCTTTGGTGCGCCCTTGTTGCAGGGATGGTAGCGGAGGCGGATGGCTGCCGTCCAGCGCGGCACCGGGGCCGGCGGCGCGGCATCGGCGGCGAGCCGGCTGCGGCTCGCCGATGCGGCGGTCGATCGGCTATTATTGCCGCAGACCGGCAACCGGAGCCCGCAGATGTTCGACCACAACAAGCTCGAGGCGCTGCGCCAGAAATACCGGGATGCCAGAGAGACCGAGGTGGCGCCGGAGCGTTTTCGCGCACCGCTCAACCACATCCTTGGCGCCGCCTATCGCCGGCCGATGCCTTATGCCGGGATCCCGACCCTGCTCGACGAACCCTATCGGCCGGAAGCCGCCGAGCTGCCGGATTTTGCCGGGCTCGATGTGGCGTTGATCGGCGTGCCGATGGATCTGGGCGTCACCAATCGGCCGGGCGCCCGGTTTGGGCCGCGCGCGCTGCGCACGATCGAGCGGATCGGCCCCTATAACCATGCGCTCGAAACGATGCCGCGCGCGCGCTGCCGGGTGGCCGATATCGGCGACGTGCCGATGCGCTCGCGCTACAGCCTCGACCAGTCGATCGAGGACATCGCGGCATTTTATCAGCGGGTGTATCGCGCCGGCGTGCGGCCGGTCTCGGTCGGCGGCGACCATTCGGTGAGCTTCCCGATCCTCGCCGCGCTCGGCGCCGAGCGGCCGCTGGGTCTGGTCCATATCGACGCCCATTGCGACACGATGGGCGCCATCGACGGCACGAAATTCCACCATGGCGGGCCGTTCCGCCAGGCGGTATTGGCCGGGGCGCTCGATCCCGAGCGCACGATCCAGATCGGGATCCGCGGCGCGGCGGAGATTTTCTGGGGGTTCTCTTACGATTCGGGAATGACGGTGTTGCACATCGAGGACGTCGACCGCCTCGGTATCGCCGCGGTCATCGAGCGGGCCAGAGCCGTGGTCGGCGACGGCCCGACCTATATCTCCTTCGATGACGATGGGCTTGATCCCGCCTATGCGCCGGGCACCGGCACGCCCGAAGCCGGCGGCCTGACCCCGCGCGAGGCGCAGGCGATCCTGCATGGATTGAAGGGTCTCGACATTGTCGGCGGCGATGTCGTCGAGGTCGCCCCGCAATACGACCCGGGTACGCTGACCGCCATGGTCGGCGCCCAGATGTTGTTCGAGATCTTCACTCTCGTCACCCTCGGCCCGCATTTCCCTCGCCGCGCCGCCTGAGGCCTGGGGGCGAGCGGGTGTGCGGGTCCCATTCGCCAGCCGGCGGGGCGCAAACCGCGGCCGGCAACGCGCCGCTTGGTCGCGCGCGCCGCGCATCGTATGTTGAGGCGCCTGCGTTGTGGGGTTGGTTCATGGGCTCGGCCGGGCTGTGTTCGCTTCCGTTCCGGCGGCTGCCGACAAGCGAGGCGGGATCATCGATGCTCGCGCACCCGCCGGCGGACGGCGACATGGTTGAATGATGTGAGCCGCCGTTTCGTGTTCGCCCTGGGCGAGGCCGGGCTCGCCCGGACACAAGCGCGGTCTGCCGCCGGCCGCCCGCGGCTGCGGCTCGGGCTGGCCGTAAAGCTGGCGGTCGCCTTTATCGGGCTGGTCAGCCTGGTGCTGGCGGTCAGCGGCGGGCTCGACATGTGGCTCGGTTACCACCAGGCCAAGGACGTCGCCGTCCAGATCCAGAGAGAAAAAGCCCGCGACGCCGCCAACCAAATCGCTGAGTTCATCTCCGACATCGAAACCGAGCTCGGATGGACGACCCCGGGGCGCTGGGACGCGTTGCCGCTAGACCAGCGGCGCTACGACTTTCTGCGGCTGTTGCGCGAGGTGCCGGCGATTTCCGAGGTCGCCGAAATCGACGGCGCGGGCAAAGAACAGTTGCGGGTGTCGCGTCGTGACCCGCAGGGAACCACGAGCGGAGCGGATTTTTCGACCAACCCGGCCTTTGTCGAGGCCGAAGCCAACGTCGTCTATTTCGGGCCGGTGTTTTTTCGCAACGGGTCCGACCCTTATATGACCCTGGCCGTGGCCCATGCCGGCTCGCATGCCGGCGTCACGGTGGCCACGGTCAATCTCAAATTCGTCTGGAACCTGATTAACGCGATCCAGGTCGGCCGCAATGGCTATGCGTTTGTGGTTGACCGCCAAGGACGGCTGGTCGCCGATCGCGATATCCATCTCGTCCTCAAAGAGGCCGACTGGTCGCAGCGGCCGCAGGTCAAGGCGGTGCTCGCCGGGATGCACGGTTTGGCGCCGTTGCCGGGGGCGCAAATCGTCCGCTCGCATAGCGGGATCAGGGTGCTGGCGGTCTATGCGCTGGTGCCGCGGCTGCACTGGCTGGTGTTTGTCGAGCTGCCGATGCGCGAGGCTTTGGCCCCGGTCTACGCACTGCTTTACCGGTCGGCGGCGCTGCTGGTGCTCGGATTGCTGCTGGCCGTGGCTTTGGGCACGATGCTGGCGCGCCGCCTGGTGGTGCCGATCCGCCGCTTGCAGGACGGCGCCGACCGGCTCGGCTCGGGCGAACGCAGCGAGCCGATCGAGATCCATACCGGCGATGAAATCGAGCTGCTGGCCGAGCGCTTCAATCAGATGGCGGCCAAGATACAAGAAGCCTACGAAACCCTGGAAGCCAAGGTCGAGGCGCGCACCCGCGAATTGCAGGCCAGCGAGCAGACCGCCCGCGATTCGCGACTGGCGGCCGAACGCGCGCTCTCTGATCTGCAGCGCGCCCAGGACCGGCTGGTCGAGACCCAGAAGCTCGCCGCTTTGGGCCAGCTGACCGCCGGGATCGCCCACGAGATCAAGAACCCGCTGAATTTCGTCAACAATTTCGCCGAACTGTCGGAGGAGCTGGTCGGCGAGTTGCAAACCACGCTGGCGCGCGCCGGCGACACCCTGTCGCCCGAGGCCCGCGCCGAGATCGAAGAGCTGGCCCAGACCCTCAACGCCAACCTCGATAAAATCGTCGAGCACGGCAAACGCGCCGACAGCATCGTGCGCAACATGCTGATGCATTCGCGCGCCGAAGGCGGCGAGCGGCGCCGGGTCAATTTGAACGCGCTGGTCGAGGAGGCGCTTAACCTCGCCTATCACGGCGCCCGCGCCGAATACCCCGATTTCAATGTCGAATTGCGCCGCGATTACGATCCGGCCCTCGGCGAGATCGACGTCTTTCCGCAGGAATTGACGCGGGTTCTGTTGAACCTGTTCTCGAACGCCGTTTATGCGATGCGCGAGCGGCGGCGCAGCCGGCCGCCGGCCGATTATGCGCCGGTGCTGTCGATAACGACCCGGGCCAAGCGCGGCGGCGCCGAAATTCGCGTCAGAGACAACGGCACCGGCATGGCGGCGGCGGTCAAAGCGCAAATCTTCAACCCGTTTTTTACGACAAAACCGGCCGGGGAAGGGACCGGGCTCGGCTTGTCGCTGAGCCATGATATCGTCGTCAAACAACATGGCGGCAGCCTCGAGGTCGTGTCCGAACCGGGCGAATTCACCGAGTTCATCGTGACCTTGCCGGCCGCAACAGCGGCGCCCGCAAGCCGGCCAGCAGGGGGGACAGCATGACCGCGACGATCCTCGTGGTCGACGACGAGCCCGATCTCGAACTGCTCGTGCAACAACGCTTCCGGCGCCAGATCCGCGGCGGCGAATTCGGCTTTCGCTTTGCCCGTGACGGGGTCGAGGCGCTGGCGCTGCTGGCCGACAGCGCCGATGTCGACATGGTCCTGACCGACATCAACATGCCGCGGATGGACGGCTTGACCTTGCTGCAGCGGCTCCAGGAGGCCGACGACCCGCTGTCGACGGTGATCGTGTCGGCCTATGGCGACATGGCCAACATCCGCACCGCGATGAACCGGGGTGCGTTCGATTTTCTGCCCAAGCCGATCGATTTTGCCGACCTCGAGACGACGATCCGCAAGACCCTTGCCCATATCGAGCGGCTGCGCGAGGCGCGGCGCCGCCAGGCCGAGGCCGAACGCGCCCGCGCGCTGTTGTCGCGCTTCTTTTCCCCCAATCTCGCCGAGCGGCTGGCGAGCGACCCGGCTGCGGTCGATCTTGGCGGTCAGCGCCGCGAGGTTACCTCGCTGTTCACCGACATCGCCGAGTTTACGACGATGGTCGAGTTTCTCGACCTCGAGATCATCTCGCCGCTACTGAACGAATATTTGAAAGGCATGACCGAGATCGTGTTTGACCATGGCGGCACGGTGGTCAAGATTGTCGGCGACGCGATGCATGTGCTGTTTGGCGCGCCCGCCGACCAGCCCGATCACGCCGCACGCGCAGTCGCCTGCGCGCTCGAACTCGACCGCTGCGCCGAGGCGTTTCGCGAACGCTGGCGCGAGCGCGGCGTGGTGCTTGGCGCCACCCGCCTCGGCCTCGAAGCCGGACCGGCGATTGTCGGCAATTTTGGCGGCGGCAAATTCTTCGACTACACCGCCTATGGCGACACGGTGAACACCGCCGCCCGCCTCGAGGCCGCCAACAAGCAGCTCGGCACCCGCATCTGCGTCGGCGAGAGCGTCGCCAGCCGGGTGCCCGATTTCAAAGGCCGGCCGATCGGCAATCTGCTGCTGCGCGGCCGCAAAGAGCCGCTGCGCGCGTTCGAGCCGCTGCCCGCCGAGGTGTTCGACAGCGCCGCCACCCGCGCCTATCTCGACGCTTTTGCCAAGCTCGAAGCCGAAGATCCGCAGGCGATGCCGGCCTTTGCCGCGCTGCTCGGGCTGCACAGCGACGACCATTTGGTCGGGTTCCACCTGCGTCGGCTGTTGAACGGCGCGCTCGGCGCCACGATCACCCTCGACTGAGCCGGCGGCGGCCGCGACCCGGCCGATCGCTTACGCCCGCGCTTGCCTCGCCGGCGCGGCCCGCGCCGCCGCCCGATCCCACATCATGCGCGGGTCAAAGGTCTCGGCCGCAAACATCGTCAGGATCACGACCGCGCAAAAAGCGAGTGCGCCGACCCCGGGCTGGATCGTGATCACCGCCCCGAAAGCGACCAGCGCGCCGAGCAGCGACTCCATAAAAATGTCGATCATCGACCAGCGGCCGATAAACCGGACGACATGATAGAGCCGGGTGCGGTCGCGCAGCCAGCCGGCGCGCCCGGCCTGGGTTGCGATCAGCATGCCGGCAAGCCCGATCAGCTTCAACATCGGCACCGCGATGCTGGCAAAAAACACCAGCGCGGCGAGCGGATATTGCCGCGCCGTCAACAGTTCCTCGACCCCGCCCAGGATCGTGCTCGGCTGACTGGCGCCGAGCTGGACGATCGACAAGACCGGATAGTAATTGGCCGGAATGTAAAGGATCGCGGCCGCGGCAATCAGCGCCCAGGTGCGCTGGATGCTGTTCGGGCGGCGCGGATGAAGCCTGCTGCCGCAGCGCGGGCAATGTTCATCGCCGGCGCGCGCGGCGCTGACAAAACCGCAGGTTTCGCAACCGGCCGGCCGCGCGGCGTCGCCGGCCCCCGGATGGTCGGGCCGGTCGTCGGGGTCGAGCCGCTCCCACAGCGCCTCGCGGTCAAACGCGCTGTCGAGCCACACCAGCACGATGGTCAAGGCCAGCAGCGCATAGACGCCGGTCCGCAAGCCGATCGTGACCAGATCGCCGAGCTTCACATAGGCGACAAACACGCCGAGCACGAAGACTTCGATCATCGACCATGGCCTCAATTTCTCGGCCCAGGCAAACAGCCGGCGCAGATGCGGCGGCGGCCGGCGTTGATTGGCGCGGATCAGCACGTAAAGCGTCAAGACCAGCCGCAGCAACGGCGCCAGCACGGTCACGAACAGCACCACCGCGGCCAGCGGCGCCATCTGCTGCTGAACCAATTCTTCCGGCCCCGAAACCAGGTTGGCGACGCGGCGGATGCCGGCGGTCTCGACACTCATCAGCGACGAGGTCGACATCACCACCAACAGGATCAGCGCCGACAGCGCCAAAGCCAGGACGTGCTGCAGCCGATGTCCCGACACCCGCCGCAAAACCGTCGGACAGCGCGCGCAATAGGCCGCACCGCCGGGGGCGAGTGCCGGCACCAGCTGCAAGAGCCCGCAACCCGGGCATTCGCGCAGCTGCGGCCGGGTGGCGCCCGGCTCTGGCGCGGCCGCGTCGCCCGAAGCGGCGGATGTGGCGCCCGGCTTCATTGGCGCGCCGGCAGGGTTGCCAGCATCGCGGCAATGCCGTCGGCGAGCCGCCCGACCGCGGCGCTGATCGCCGCCACCTCGCCCGCCGTCCCGGCCGCAGGCGGGGTGATCGAAAAGCGGAAGCTGCGCAATTCGGGCTGGGTCTCTCGCGTAGCCCGCACACCCGCTTGCGCCTGCAGCACGAGATTGCCGGCGGCGTCTTCATCGAGGCGCTGGATATTGACTTCGACCGTCGCGTTGGCGCGGGCGGTGACGGCGCCATTATCGGCGATCACCGTGGTCTGCGGCAGACGCTGGCCCAGCTCCTCGATCAGGATGCGGGTCAACATCGCCGCCAGCGGTTCGCCCCACCAGTCGTTCGACATCACCGCCAGCCGGTAATTCTCCGACGAGCGGACGATCTGCGGGCGTTCGAGAAAATGCGCGACCGCGACCTGCTGCACCAGCACGACCGGGGGCCCGCCGCCCTGCACCGGGCCCGGTACGGTGGCGATCGTGTAGAGGGCGGGCTCGGGCGAACTGCATGCGGCCAGCAGCGCGGCCATAGCCCAGCCCAGCCATGCCGCTGCAACCGGCCGCGCGCGGCGGCGGCTCATTCGAGGCCACCCGCCGGACGGCCCTTGATCAGCGCCTCGGGGTGGCGCTGGAGCAGGTCGGAAAGCGCGCGCAACGAGCTCAGCGCATCGTTGGTCTGAACCAAGAGCCGGTCGAGATCGCGGCTGAATTTGGTGTTGTCGCCATAACCGCTGTCGAGCGAGGCCAGCAATTTGTTCGTGTTGTTCAGCGTCTTTTGTAATTGGCTGGTCATCTCGGGCAATTGCCTGAAGGCGGGCGCGGTGCCGGCATTGAGGTTGCGCGTGAAGCTCTCGGTCGTTGTCAGGGTCGCCGCCAGACTGTTCAAGGCGGCGCGCAGCTGCGGCCCGCTGACCAGCGTATTGGTCGATTGCAACAGCCCCTCGAGATTTTGGCCGAGCTTGTCGAACGGGATCGTGCTGACCTTGTTCAACAGATCGGTCGCCGAGGCGGCGATGGTGGCCAAACCGCCGCCCTCGGTCGTCGGCAGCACAAAGTGGCCGTCATGCATGACAACCGCCACCGGCGGCGCCTTCGGATCGAATTCGAGCGCGACCTGCTGTTGCCCGGTGATCAAGCTCGCGCTCTCGAGATGGGCGCGCAGCCCCTTTTTGAGCACCGCCGCAACGGTCTCGGCATCGGTCCTGAACAGCCTCTGTCCGAGACCGACGATGCGTTCGGGCTCCACTTCGTAATGGACCGGCGCCACGACCGCATCCTTGGTCGGGTCATATTTGAGCTCGACATTGGTGACCCGCCCGACCACCAGCCCGTGCATCGTCACCGCCGAGCCTGGGCCCAGGCCGCTGACCGAGCCCGGGAAATACGAGACCACCGGGATCTTGCGCGTATAGCTGGCGGCCTGCGCCGCCTCGCGATCGGAAAACAGCGGGAACATATGATTTTCGGCGCTCGCCAGCCGCGGCCGGCCCTGTCCCAGGTCGGGGGTTTCGAAGGCGATACCGCCGAGCAGCAACGCTTTCAGCGATTCGAGCTCGATCTCGAGCCCGGCGCCGGCGAGCTTGATCGACAGCCCCGAGGCGTTCCAGAACCGGGTTTCATCGTTGACGTAGCTGTCGTAAGGCGCGCGGACAAAGGCGTGGATCGTGACATATTCGGCCATGTCGGCGATGTCCCAGCCGAGCACTTCGCCGACATTCTGGTCGCGGAAAAAGACCGGCGAGCCGAGCTGGATCGAGCCCAGCCGCCGGGCCTTGAGCAAAAACACGTGACCCGGTACGTGCTCGGTCAGGATCGGCGGGTCCTCGCGGCCGGCAAAGGCGCGTTGCGGC
>JAJPIH010000278.1 GCA_021324875.1 Alphaproteobacteria bacterium | reverse complement strand
TTCAGATCGGCGGTCAGCGTCGTGCGGTCCATCGCCAACAGGCGCGCGACATCGCTGATCGTCGGCGGCTGTGGCCGGTTGAGCGCCATCAGCAGCGAGAATTGGCCATTGGTCAGGCCCAGCGGCCGAAAAGCCTGGTCAAAACGGCGCGCGACCGCCCGCGCTGCGCGCTGCAGGTGCAGGCACAGGCAGGCATCGCGAATTTCGAGGGTGGTTGCGAAGGAAGGTTCAGGTTCGCTTGCCATCGTTTTCGGTCGCTTGACACGGCGCGCATTATGTTGATATCAACATATCAGTCAAGCGCGACCATCAGGAAGAGCCGAATGACCCCGCAGCGGATCGTCACACGCGAGCAATGGCTCGCCGAGCGGATCAAATTGCTGGATGCGGAGAAGGAGTTTACCCGCCAGCGCGACCGGCTCAGCGCGATGCGCCGGGCGCTCCCCTGGGTCAAGGTTGAAAAGGAGTATTTGTTCACGGCTCCGGAGGGGACGGTCACGCTCGCTGACCTGTTCGCCGGACGCAGCCAGCTTGTTGTCGATCATTTCATGCTGGGTCCGGGCTGGGGTGCGGGCTGTGTCGGCTGTTCATTCGGTGCCGACCATATCGGCGAATTTGCACGCATCCACCTCGAACACCACGACGTCAGCACGGTAGTGGTCTCGCGCGCGCCGATCGACGAGATCGAAGCCTACCGCAAACGGATGGGCTGGAGTTTCCGTTGGGTCTCGTCTTTTGGCGGCGATTTCAATTACGACTACCACGTCTCGTTCACCCCTGAGCAATTGGCGCAGGGCGAAGTTTACTATAACTATCGGATCACGGAAAACAGGATGGAAGAGCTGCCGGGGCTCAGCGTCTTTTTTAAAGACGGCGACCAAATCTATCATACCTACTCGAGTTACGCGCGCGGCGCCGAGGAATTACTGACCACCTATATGGTGCTCGATCTGACGCCAAAAGGCCGCAACGAGACCGGCCCGCACCACAATCTGATGGATTGGGTCAAGCGCCACGACGAATACGACCTCGCTGCCGACCATCCGGCCGGACATTAGGCGCGAAGGGTGAATTCCGGGGCCGCGGCTTACGGCCCTCGCCGCCGGGCGCTTTCCCAACCGCGACAAGAGGTCATTAAAATGAGGTTCATGCTGCAGGTTCGCGCGAGCCGCGACAGCGAGGCGGGCGTCATGCCGCCCCAGCAACTGATCGAAGCCATGTTCAAATTCAACGAAGAGATGGCAAATGCCGGCGTCATGCTCGCCGCCGAGGGGTTGCAGGCGAGCGCCGGCGGCGCGCGCATCGCCTATTCCGGCGGCGAGCGCACCGTCAGCGACGGCCCGTTCGCTGCCGATGAACTGATTGCCGGGTTCTGGATCATCAAAGTCGCCTCCCGAGACGAGGCGATCGAGTGGGCCAAGCGCGCTCCATTCGAGGGAGGGGTCGTCGAAATCCGCCGGATTTTCGAGATGGAGGATTTTGGTTCGGCCCTGACCCCGCAAATGCAACAGGCCGAGAACCGCATGCGGGCCCGGCTTGCCGCCAAGAACATGCCGTAAGACGGCACTGCTCGCAGTGCCGTTTACCCCCCGGTTGCATGACAGGAGAGGCAAATGCAGATCAATCCGTATCTGAGCTTTGACGGCCGCTGCAAAGCGGCGTTTGAATTTTATGAGAAGGCGCTGGGCGGCAAGATCACGGCGATGTTGAGTTTTGCCGAGACCCCGATGAAGGACAATGTGCCGGCCGACTGGCACAGCAAGATCGCCCATGCCCGGCTCGTGGCCGGCGAGGCGGTGCTGATGGGCGGCGACCCGCCGCCGCAGCATTACCGGGCCCCTCAGGGGATCACGGTGATGCTCGGCATGGATGATCCCGCCGAAGCCGAGCGGATCTTTGCCGCACTCTCCGAGGGCGGTGTCGTGACCATGCCGATTGCCGAGACCTTCTGGGCGCGCCGCTTTGGCATGTTTGTCGATCGCTTTGGCATCCCGTGGATGATCAATTGCGAGCGTCCGCAGAGCTGAGCCGGCCTCGACCGCCTGCGGCGCGCGGCCGCTTGTCGCGATCCGATCGGCTTGGCGCTCGCGGTGGCCTTATGCCGATGCCATAATCGGCGGCGAAGATCGCGGGAGATGGCGCGCGCACCCGGTAACCGTTCGGCGGCCCTCTCCCGGTGCAGGAGCGCGGATCGATGGACCATGACCCGCTCGGGCTGCCGCCTGGGGCCTTTGCAAAGCTCGACGCCGAAGAGGACGAGCTCTTTTACGAGCCGGCGCGGCTTGTTTATCACATCGACGAGGGCGCCGTCGCGGCGCTGACCGAGTTCTATCGCCGTGTCTTGCCGCCGGGCGGCGTCCTGCTCGACCTGATGTCGAGCTGGGTGAGCCATCTGCCGCCTGACATCGCCTATGCCGAGGTCATCGGCCATGGCATGAACGCCGAGGAACTCGCGGCAAACTCCCGGCTTGGGCGCTGGTTTGTGCAGAACCTGAACCGCGACCCGACGCTGCCGCTCGCCGACGATAGCGCCGATGCCGCGATGATCTGCGTTTCGATCCAATATCTGCAGCGGCCGATCGAGGTGCTGTGCCAAGTCCGGCGCGTATTACGGCCGGGCGGGGTAGTGGTCATCAGCTTTTCGAACCGTTGCTTTTGGACCAAGGCGGTGGCGGTGTGGCGCGCGCTCGACGATAACGGGCATGCCCGCCTGGTCGAGGCTTACCTGCGCCATTCCGGCTTTACCGAGATCGCCACCCACCGCCTGGCCGAATGGATCGAGGATGAACGCGACCCGATGATTGCGGTGATCGGGCGCAAGGCGGCTGCCGGCGACGCGGCGCGGCGCCGGTGAACGCGCTCCGACACGCGAGCGCGGCTTCGCCACGCCAGACCGAAGGGCGCTCGCGTTTATCCGGGCGCGGTGCGGTGACCGCCGAGCGGCGGCGCCCGAGCGGCCGCGCATTATCCCGCTCCGCGCGCGGTGCGGTGACCGCGGTGGCGCCGCCGCTGCAGCGCGGCGCGTCGTCGATCGTCAGACGTCCGGCGCGC
>JAJPIH010000237.1 GCA_021324875.1 Alphaproteobacteria bacterium | reverse complement strand
CCGCTTCCCGACCTCGGTAGCGCCGCCGCCCGCCGGGTCGTTCAGTTGCCGCCCATTCGGGCCAGCGATCCGAGTTTCAAGAGGCTGATTGCCGCCGATGGCGGCCCGCTGACCACGGCGCTGTGGACGGCGCGAGGCGAGCAACTGCTCGCCGCCTTTGCCGAGGCCCGGCCGGCGGCGATCGTCATCGAAGCCTATCCGTTCGGGCGGCGGGCGTTTCGCCACGAATTGCAGGCGCTGATCGGCGCGGCGCGGGAACAGCGGCCGCGACCCCTGGTGCTGTGCTCGGTGCGCGACATTGTCGTGCCACCGGCGCGCGAGTCGCGGCAACACGAAACCGTCGCGCGCATCAGCGCCGATTTCGACGCGGTTCTGGTGCATGGCGATCCGCGATTGGTGACGCTCGAGGCGAGCTTCCCGCTGACCGCGGCGATCGCCGACAAACTCGTCTACACCGGTTATGTCGTGGCTCCGGCGCCGTCCGGCGCCGCCGAGCCCTCCTCGGCGGAGGACGAGGTGCTGGTCTCGGTCGGGGGCGGCGCCATGGGCAATGGGTTGTTGCGCACCGCGGTGGCGGCTCGACGGCAGGGTTGGCTGTCCGCCTGCCGCTGGCGGCTGCTCGCCGGCCTCAACCTGCCGGAGACCGATTTCGCGGCGTTGACGACCGATCTGCCGCCGGGTCTTGTCGTCGAACGCTATCGCCTCGATTTTCCGGAATTGTTGCGGCGCTGCCGGGTTTCGGTCAGCCAGGCCGGCTACAACACCGTTCTCGAGATCCTCGCCGCGCGGGTTCCGGCGGTGCTGGTGCCGTTCGCCGATCTGCGGGAGAGCGAGCAGACCCTGCGCGCCGAGCGCCTCGCCGCGCGCGGGATCGTCGAGATCGTGCCCGAACAGGCGCTGAGCCCGGCCCGGCTCGGCGCCGCGATCGAGCAGGCGCTGCGCCGGCCGCCGCCGCCGATCGACATCGATACTTCAGGCGCCCGTCGTACTGCGATAATAATCCGCGAGATGATCGCCAAGAGGGCGTCGCCGGCGCCTGCGGGCTAGCAGAAATTTAATGCCGGCGGGTGACGATAGGCTCGGCAAATGATAACTATCTTCATCGACCCTCCACCCGCCTCGGCGCGATGGGCTGACCTGACCGAGGAATTGGACCGCTGGGGGGCGCAAGGGAGGAAAGCGACGCTGTGGTGGCGTGACGACGACGCGGTCGCCCCTTCGCACCAGCTGGCCGGGCTGGTCAACCTTGCCCGCGGGGTCCCGGTCGCGCTGGCGGTGATCCCGGCCTTGATCAGGCCCTCCCTTGCCGATTGGCTCGAAAACAACGCAGCCTCCTCGTGGCGCATTCTGCAGCACGGTTGGCGGCACGTCGCTCACGCGACCGACAAAAAGAGCGAGTTTCCGGCCACGCGTGATGCGGGGTCGGTTGCGGCCGAACTCGCTTGCGGCCGGCAACGCCTGCAGCGGATCTTTGGCGATCGGGCATTGCCGGTGCTGGCTCCGCCCTGGAACCGGTTTGCCGAGAAATTTCTGGCGCCGTTGGCCGAGGCTGGCCTGGCCGGTATCACCGCCCTCAAGCCGCGGCGCGCGGCCTATCCCTATCCGGGTGTGGCTCAGGCCAATGTCCATGTCGATCTGATCGCCTGGCGCAGCAACCGCGGCTTTATCGGCGAAGGTCTGGCGCTTGGCGGGCTGGTTGCGCATCTCGCGGCGCGGCGCTGCGGCCGCGTCGATTGCGACGAACCGACCGGCATTCTGACCCACCACCTCGTCCAAGACGAGGCGACGGGTGCGTTTCTCGCGCGCCTGACGCGACTGACCCTGGCGCATCCGGCGGCGGCGTGGCTGACCCCCGATGCCGTTTTTGCGCCGGCCGCCGGCGGCAGCGGCGCAAGGGGCAGCCAGTGACCCGGCACGTCTATCCGGGCTCGGCTCTGGCCGGCGATTACCTGCGCGCCGCCGGCGGCTTTGCGGCGGCGGTGGCGGTGCTCGTCGCGCTCCCGGTCGGGCCGGTGGCGGCAAGCATCTTCGCCGCGCTCGCGGCGCTGTTTGCAATTTTTGGCATCCGCACCGGGCTGCGGCACGCAACCCGGGTCGAAAGCGACGAGCGCGGCCTTGTCGCCACCGGCCCGCTTGCCGCGACGATCCCATGGGCCGAACTCGACCGGCTGAGCCTTGCCTATTATTCGACCCGACGCGACCGCCGCGAGGGTTGGATGCTGTTAAGCCTGCGCGCCGGCGGTGCGGCGATCCGCCTCGACAGCCGGATCGCCGATTTCGAGCGGCTGGTTGAGCGCGCCGCTCGGGCGGCGGCGATGCGCGGCATCGAGATCAGCGCGGCGACCGCCGCCAATCTTGGCGCGCTGGGGATAACCGATCCGGTCTGGCAGCCCGCACCGGACGCCGCACAGCAGGTCGTCCGGTGAGCAACCTCCTCGACATCCGCGACCTGCATGCGCGCTTTGCCGCGCCCGGCGGGTTTATCCAGGCCGTGCGCGGCGCCTCGTTCCGGGTCCGGCCGCGTTCGACGGTGGCGCTGGTCGGCGAATCGGGCTCCGGCAAATCGGTGGTCAGCCAGGCGATCATGCGGATCCTGCCGCGCAATGGCGAGATCACTCGCGGCGAGATCCGGTTCAACGATCCGCGCGGCGGCAGCGTCGATCTGGCGCGGTTGGCGGCCAACGGTCCCGAGATGCGCGCGATCCGCGGCGGCCGCATCTCGATCATCTTTCAGGAACCGATGACCTCGCTGTCGCCGTTGCACACGGTCGGCAACCAGGTCATCGAAGCGTT
>JAJPIH010000026.1 GCA_021324875.1 Alphaproteobacteria bacterium | reverse complement strand
TGGCCTGTCCCTCGAGCAGCCGGCTTGGGAGGCGAAGACCGCCCGCTTCTATGTCTCGATCCCGATCATCGCCAACAACCCTGCCGGCTGCAATTACGGCCAGCTCACCGGGCCGATCACCTGCGACGGCGGGATGCTGGTTATCGACCCGGCCCACCCTGCCGCGGTCTACGGCGCGTTTGACCCGGCGACCAATACCGGCGTCGTGCCGCTCTCGCAATGCGGACCGAACGGCGCCACGGTCGGACCGGGCTCCAATCTGCTGCTCGGATGCACGCCCGGCAACAACCCGAGCAACACGACCACTCTCGTGATCAACGCGATCAGCAAAAACTCTTCGCATATCGGCGGGATCACCGGCTCCGACGAGGTCTGGTTCAACCCCGGCGACCAGCGCTATTATACCGGATCGAGCCGGCAGCTGAACCAGAGCGGGATGACTGCCCCGGCGCTCGGGGTCATCGACGGCAGCAGCGTGCTGGTCGAGACGATCCCGCAGGGCAGCGGCTCGCATTCGGTCGCCGCCGACTGCAACCGCAACACGATCTATGTGCCACAGGTGGCGCCGGTATCGGTGGTCGGTTCGGGCGGCGATACGACCGGTGTCAGCGCCGGGATCTGCGGCAGCATGTCGGGCTGTGTGGCGGTCTACATCCATCCGACCAACAGCAACACCGCCTGCGGCGCGGTGTTTGGCAGCACCAGCTACTACAACGCTCCATAAGCCACCACGGCTGCGCGCGTCGCGCTCAAGAGCATCGGCGGGGCTCGCTCCCCGCCGATTTTTTTGCCGGCCCCGCCCGGGCGCTGCCTGAAAACCGCAGGCGCTGGCCTTGAAGCGCTTAACAGTGACGGCCCATGCTGGTAATGGGTCGCAACGACAAAGCGCCGAAGGGGAGGAACATGCCGCCACCGTCCGCCGTGCCCGGTGCGCCCGATCTCAGCGCGGCGAAGCCGTGAGCCGCGATGGAGATTTCGCTCAACCTGCTGGTCAATGCGGTGGTTTCCGGCCTGCTGCTCGGCGGCTTCTACGCCGCGGTCACCGTCGGTGTGACGATTTCGTTCGGCATGCTCGACATTGTCAACATCGCCCATCCCGCCTTCATCATGGCCGGGTCGTTTGTAGCTTACGCGCTCAATTCCGCCTGGGGGCTCGACCCGATCCTGGTTGGCGTCGGCGCGGCCCCGGTGTTTTTTGTGATCGGTCTACTCGTCTACCAGATTTATTTCTACGCGTTTGAGCGACGCGGCGAAGAATCAATGCAAGGGCTGGCGTTTTTCTTTGGTCTGTTGTTTGTCGGCGAGGTGTCGCTGACCCTCGTTTTTGGCGTCGATTATCGCTTTGTCGAAGCGCCCTATATCGGGCCGAGCCTGCATTTCGGATTTGTCGAGCTGCCGCTGCGCATGCTGATCCCGTGCGCGGTGGCATTGATCATGGTCGCGGTGCTGCAGCTTTATCTCGGGCGCAGCTTTATCGGTCGCGCGATCCTCGCAGTTTCCCAAGACCGGCTTGCCCTGCAGCTGATGGCGGCCAATCCGGCGCGGGTCAAATGCATCGCCTTCGGCCTGTCGATCGCGACGGCGGCTGTTGCCGGAGCGCTGTTGATCATCATCCAGCCGGTCGAACCCTCGATCGGCCGCGATTACATCGGCCGCATTTTTGCTATCTGCGTGTTGGGCGGCATGACCAGCTTTCCCGGCATGGTCGCCGGGGCGATGCTGATTGGCGTGGCCGAAAGCATCACCGCGACCTTTTACGGCCCGTCCTGGGCGCCGGCGGTCGCCTTCGGCTTTCTGCTGCTGACCCTGGCGATACGCCCCGCCGGCCTCCTCGGCCGCTGACGAGCGCACGCCGTGCCCACCCGACTCGACCTCACCCACCCCGCAGCATCCCGGCAAAGGGCCGTTGTGATCGGCGACGCGGCGTTCCGCGCGGGCCGGTTCTGGGCGGTCTCGTTTGTGGTTGCGGTGCTGTTGCTGCTGCTGACCCGGGCCGCCATCCAGAATGAATATTTCTTTTTTGCCGCCTATGTCGTGCTGCAATACGTCGTGCTGGCGACCGCGTGGAACATTCTCGGCGGTTATACCGGCTATATCAATTTCGGCATCGGCGCCTTTTTTGCGGTCGGCGCCTATTGTTCGGTGGTGCTGCATAAGCTGGCCTCGGTCCCGGTGCCGGTCATGATGCTGGCGGCCGGCATAGCCTCCGGGATCATCGGTCTTGGCATGGGATACCTGACGCTGCGCTTGCGTGGCGTGTTTTTTGCGATTGCGACCTTGGCGATGGCGATTGTCGCTCAGACCTTGATCGTCAATTGGGACTTTGTCGGCGGCTCCCGCGGCATCTACATCATCCGCCCGCAACACGCGCCGTTCTTTGGCGATTACGTCGAGTACCTCTATTCGCTGATGCTGCTGTTGAGCTGGATTGCGATCGCCACAGCGCGCACGATCGAACGCTCGCGGCTTGGGCTCGGGTTCAACGCGATCCGCGACGACGAGGCGGCGGCCGAGGCGGCCGGCGTGCCGACCTTGCGGCTGAAACTGATCGCCACGACGCTGAGC
>JAJPIH010000043.1 GCA_021324875.1 Alphaproteobacteria bacterium | reverse complement strand
CCCCACCGCCGTTAGCAATCGCACCTACCCTGCCGCCCGTACCGGCGCCGGAGACCGAGACCGCGGCGCCGCTGCCCCTGCCGCCGCCGCCCAAGCCGCCGGTGCCGCGACGCCGGCCGCCTGTTGCCCGCGCCGCGACGCCGCCGCGACGCGTGCCGCCGCCGGTTGCGGCGCGCGAACCGCCGCCGTTCTCGCCGTCGCCGCCGCCGACGCTCCCCGAGACCACGCGACCGTCCAGCGCGGCGACGCCCGCCCAACCCCGTCAGCTGGCGGCGCTGCCGCCGCCATCCGCGGCGGCTGCAGCGGCGATGCGCGACTACGAAGCCCTGCTCGGCGCCTGGCTCAACGCCCACAAGCGCTATCCCGAGAGCGCCCGCGACAATGGCGAAGAGGGTCGTGCCGTGATCCGCTTTTCAGTCGCGCGCGACGGGCGGGTGACCGCATTCGCGATCGTGCGCAGCACCGGTTACGCCGATCTCGACGCCGCCCTCAGCGCGATGATGCGCAACGCCGTCCTGCCCCCCTTCCCGGCCGATATGGCGCAGGCGAGCCTCACTGTCTCGGTCGGGATCCGGTTCAGCCTCGAGCCCTGAACCGGCGCCGGGCCGGGCGGCAATCCTCAGATGTCTGCCTCGATCGTCCTCCCCGGCGCGACATAGGCACGGTCCCAATCCGCCCATTCGCCGGGGACCGGCTGGTCAGGGTTGCGGTCGCGGCGCCAGCAGACCTCGTCGCCCGGCGGCACGGTGATGATCCGGGTGGCGTTGTTGGGCAGCACGAAATCATAGCTCGAGACATAACCCGGACCGCGCGAGGCGCAGTCCGGGTTGGCGGTGATCACCGCTTCGACATGGGTCGGGCCGAAATGCGGGTTGTTGAGGAGCAGCGTTCCCGGTTGCGGCGGCGGTTGCGCGGCGCAGGCAGCGATTGCGAGGACCACAAGCAGCGGCAGGACTGATCGCACGGATTGACTCTTCTGCGCGGCGGGAGCGTCTCGGCCAAGACGAGCCGGCGGTCGATCGGCCCGTCACGCGCCGAGTTTGATAAATTCGCGCGGAGGTTCTACCCAAACGCACCGGCGCGCACAATCGCCGCGGCCATTGCCTGCCGCCACGCCGGGATTATTGCCCGCCGAGATAGTCTCGCGTCCAGCGCTGGTAATCCTCGGCACGGGTGACGCGACGCATCATATCGGGCGATGCGATGTTTTTGAGCTCCCGCGGCGGGACGCCGTCACGCAGCGCCTTGAGCGTGTCATGGACCGCCTGCACCGCCGCCGAAAACGGCGCATGGGTTTGCAGCGCCACGCGCACGCGGTGCGCGGCGAGCCATTCGCGGTCTCCAAGCTGGCCGCTGCCGCCGCCGAGGATCAGCGGCAGGCGAATCGCCGACGAGACGACCTCGACCGCCTCGACCGTGACGCCGCCGGCGAGAAAGATGGCGTCGACACCGGCCGCCTCGTAAGCCTTGGCGCGGGTGACCGCCTCATCGAGATTGGCAATCGCCAGGGCGCTGGTGCGGCCGGCGATCGCCAGGTTCGGGTCCTGCCGCGCCGACAGCGCCGCCCGCATCTTGCCGATCCCTTCCTCGACGCTGCTGAGGCGGGGTTTGCCGTCATTGCCGTAAGGGCGCGGCAATACCGTGTCCTCGATCGACAGCGCACAGACCCCGGCGGTCTCCAACTCCTCGACGGTTAGGCGCACGCTCAGCGCATTGCCGTATCCATGGTCGGCATCGACGAGCAGCGCCAGATTGCCGGCGCGACAAATGCGGTAGGCCTGATCGGCAAATTCGCGCAAGGTCAGGACGACAAGATCGGGGGCGCCCAGCACCGCCATCGATCCGACCGAACCCGAAAACATGCCCAGCTCGAACCCCAGATCCTCGGCGATGCGCGCCGAGATCGCGTCGTAGACGGAGGCCGGGTGCACGCAGCGGTTGCCCGACAAGATGGCGCGAAAGCGCTCGCGCCGCTCGGTCCAATTCATAGCTGAGCTCCTTGGTGGTTATCCGGAAGGTTGCTGTTTATTGAGCCCTGCGATCACCGGCGGGGCCGCCTTGCCATCGCTCCGACGCGATCTCATCCTTTGACTGCGCTGAACGTCGCTTATCCTACATCAATCTGCCTCCCGCGGATAACCAAGCTCGGGAAACCGCGCGGGAAATCGCCGTCCCGCCGGCACCGATCGTGGGGCCGCCCCGACAAACTCAGCCGGCAAACGCCGGCACGGGATCTCGTGGTCGACCGGTACGCTCCGTCGCCGGAGAACGCCCATCGCTGGCCATGCTCGCCATTTACCGAGACGGTGTGATCCGCCATTGTCGACGCCGGTCGAAATCGAGATCATGGCCGCGAACCGGCCGCGATCGTTGGGAATGTCGCAAACCACGAAAATCGCGACCCGGCGCCGCCCACCGCCTTTTCCGTCACCTGACGGCGCGGGCGGTCTCGTGTGCAACCGCCCGTGAGCGCAATTCCGCACCGGATCGACCGGCGCCGGCCGTCATTCAGCCGACTCGCGGTCATGCGCAACCACAGGCTGCTGTTTTGGACCGTATTGTTTTTAGGCAGTTGCGTGCTGGTCGCGCCGTTGTTGACGATCGAAATCCCGCCGATCGTCGATTACCCCAACCATTTGGCGCGGCTTTACGTTCTCGCCCATGGCGCTTCCGATCCGTGGCTGTCCAAGATGTATAAGCCGCGGTGGGAAATCATTCCCAACCTCGGCATTGATCTATTGGTGCCGTGGAGCCTCTCGTTCCTTCCCTTGCACATAGCCGGCCGGATAATGCTGGCGCTTACTCTTCTTCTCCCGGTTTATGGAACAATCGCCTATCATCGCGCTCTTTTTCAACGGCTAAGTTTCTGGCAACTCGGCTCGCTGATGGTCGCGTATAATCTTATCTTTTTTCTGGGTTTCCATAACGTACTTTTGTCGTACGGCGTGGCGCTATTATCGTCGGCGGTTTTCTGTAAAACCCTGCGCCGCAACCCGATCACCAACACGGTGATTGGCGCCGCCTGTACCATTGTTGCATTCTTTACGCACATCGTCGGCTGTGCGTTGCTGCTTTTTATCATATTCGTCCACAAGATGTTTTATGTCGGTGAAGCCTGGCCGGACTGGCGACGCCTTGGCCGAGCGCTGCTCATCCAAGGCAGCGGCTTTGCCCTAATCGCATTGGCGCCGTTCGGGCTCTATCTGGCCTCGCCGCTCGCCACAGCGCCGGTCGACAATTCATGGGTCAGCGGAATAGACAAGCTCAAATTTCTCCTATCACCGGTTCTTAATTATTATCCAATATTAGATTTAGTCACCGCCGGTATATTAACAATTATTTTGTTTGTTGTGGGTATCTACGCTCGCTCGAACGTTTCACGTACAGCGGCGACAGTGGCCGCAGCGCTGTTCATCGCCTATCCCTATTTGCCGAGCGAAACCAAGACCGCGACATTCGTCGACGTACGATTTGTCATTTTTCTCGGATTTCTGATTTTTTGCGTGTTCGATCCCCGGAACCTGCCGAGAACGGCAATATTGGCAATCGGCATACCGATGGTATCGCTGTTTTTGGTGCGAACCGGATCGGTGGCCTGGGTCTGGTATAACGAACGCCCGGATTTGGCGGCGGTGCGCGAGACAATCAAGCCGATCCCGCCGGGAAGCCGGGTGCTGGTCGTGGTTGCGCAGGGGCCCGGGGGCGGCCGGTTTGCGGCTTGGGGAGACCCGGCTCTGCAACCGGGCGCTCCGACCGGCCGGTTTCTTTCGATTACGGGCATCCCGACCTATTGGTTCATCGGCGCGTTGATTACGATCGAACGGCACGCGTTTTGGCCGCTGTTATTCTCCTCCGACAGCAAGCAACCGCTTGCGGTCTTACCGCCTTTCGACCAGCTGGCGGTCGCCAATGGTGCGCTGCCCCGCTACCAAGGTCTTGCCCTCGACAACATTCCCGCCGCGGATCTGAAGAATTTTCCCTATGTCGCGAATTGGCGTTCGCGGTTCGACTATGTCTTGGTCCTCAATGCCGGGCTGGCGGGGAACCTCCGCCATTTCTTGCCGGACCGGCTGGAGTTTTTGGACCAGACTAACTTTGCCGCCCTGTTTCGCATCAAAAAGCAAGGTTGAGCCGGAGTCGCCGACATTGCGATCGCAACGCAATTTTGCGGCGGCGGCATGCCGAGACATGCCGAGAAAGGCATTCGATCGGGCGCCGAAACTCAAATCCGGATGCTGGATTGGCGCTCAAGCCGGGGCGGCCGCCAACCAGACGCCCGCGATTGCGAGCGGCGGAATGCGGCTCTAAGCTTCGTCCCCAGCGCAAAGCAAGAGAGCCCCTCATGGAAAAGCGCATTGCGGTTATCGGCGCCGGTGCCATCGGCGGCTATACCGGCGGCCACCTTGCCCATAACGGGTTTGATGTCGTCCTGATCGATCCGTGGCCCGAGCATGTCGAGACGATCCGTCGCGACGGGCTCGCGCTCGAGGGCATGACGCAGGAGGAATTCGTCTGCGCGCGGCCGCGGACGATGCATCTGACCGAAGTGCAACAGCTCGCCAAGGAGAAGCCGATCGATATCGCGATGGTGGCGATGAAATCCTACGACACCGAATGGGCCACGCGGCTGATCGCCCAATATCTGGGGCCCGACGGCTATGTCGTCTCGCTGCAGAATTGCATGAACGAAGAGCGCATCGCCGGCATCGTCGGTTGGGACAAGACGGTGGGGTGCATCCCGGCCCTGCTCGGGGCCGAGCTCTACGCGCCTGGCCGGGTGCGGCGCACCGCGGCGCGCGGCGCCTCGACCTACGAAGTTTATCGCGTCGGCGAACCGCATGGCCGCATCACCAAGCGGCTCGAGGAGCTGGCGGCAATCATCGCGACCGTCGACACGGTCAAGGCCACGACCAATCTCTGGGGCGAACGCTGGTCGAAACTGTGCGTCAACGGCATGGCCAACGGGGTGGCGGCCGCGACCGGCATGTCTGGCAACGAGATGAGCCGCGACGAGAAGATCCGCCGCCTGAGCATCCGGCTGGCCGGCGAGGGCGTGCGCGTCGGACAAGCGCTTGGCTACGAGCTCGAACACATTCGCAACCACGATCCCGAGACCCTGGCCCGCGCCGCCGAGGGCGACGCCAGGGCCCTCGACGAGATCGAAAGCCAGATCATGGCGAGCCTCAACTCGAACACGCGCAGCGATTTGGCGCGCCCGTCGATGG
>JAJPIH010000023.1 GCA_021324875.1 Alphaproteobacteria bacterium | reverse complement strand
GGATGAACGACGACACCGAGATCGACGGGTGGTCCATCAGGCGCTGACCGACACCGGGAACATGCGCGACGACCTCGATCCCGAGATCGCGCAACTGCGGCGCCGGGCCGATGCCGGCCCGCAACAGATGGGCGGGCGAATGGATCGCCCCCGACGATAGGATGACTTCGTTGCCGCGAAACTCGGCCTCTTTGCCGTCAACCAGCGCCTTGACCCCGACGCAGCGGGTGCCCTCGAACAACAAGGCTGTGACCTGGGTCAGCGGCGAGATCGTGAGGTTCTCGCGCATTCGCGTCGCCGGGTCGAGATAGCCGATCGCCGCCGACACGCGGCGGTCATAGAGATTGGAGATGGTGATCGGGAAATAGCCGTCTTTGTATTCGCCATTCTGGTCGAGAATGAATTCAAAGCCCGCATCCTCGAAGGCTTTGGCGACCGCCTTGGCATGCCCGTTCCATAAATCGGGAAAGATCCGGCGGACCGGGATGCGGCCGTCCTTGCCGTGCCACGGTCCGTCGAAATCCATGTCGCGCTCGACTTTTTTGAAATAGGGGAGCACAGCGTTCCAGTTCCAGCCGGCAGCACCCCGCGCCTCCCACTCGTCGTAATCGGTCGGCGCGCCGCGATTGGCAAGTTGACCATTGATTGACGAGCCGCCGCCCATGACCCGCGCCTGCTCGTATTTGCGCAACGGCGGCCGGGTTTCCTCGGGCCGGTTATGAGAAATGACCTCGGTGTGGACCTTAAGTTCGGTACAATGAAAACGGGGGTCGAAATAGGCCGTCCCGGGATAGCTGTCGAGGATCTCCGGCGGCACTTTACCGTGCGGCGTGTCCTGGCCGGCCTCGCACAGCAACACCTTGTTCGCACTCTTTGCCGAGAGACGGTTGGCCATGACCGACCCGGCCGAACCGCCGCCGACAATAATGTAATCGTATTGCATCTCCCTCCCTCGCGCTTGTCGTGGGGCCAGGGTGTCGCTTTCCGCCGCGCTACGGCGACTTTTCCCGGGCTTCGATGTAATCCAATCGGGCCGGGCCCGGTCAACCCCAGAGCGGGCCTCTGAGCCGAACAGAAGAGGAGACGGTCGTGGCGGCGAGCGATTTCACGGTACCGATCAATCAGCGCTGGCTCGAAGATTTTGTTCCCGGTGCGGTCTATGAATTTGGCCATGCCGAGGTGAACGAGGACGAGATCATCGACTTCGCGCGCCGGTTTGACCCGCAACCGATGCACACCGACAAGCAAGCCGCGACGCAGGGCCCGTTTGCCGGGTTGATCGCCAGCGGTTGGCACACGGCCGGGCTGATGATGAGATTGTTTGTCGACCATTTCCTGCCCGGGCATGCGAGCCTTGCCTCGCCGGGTATCGACGAATTGCGTTGGACCCGTCCGGTGCGGCCGGGGGATGTGTTGCGCTTGCGGGTGACGGTGCTTGAAGCCAATCGCTCGCGCTCGCGACCCGACCGAGGCATGCTGCGCACTTCGATCGAGGTTCTCAACCAGCATGGCGAGACCGTAATGACACTGAAGCCGATGAACCTGCTGCGCTGCCGCGCTCCTGTCATGGAGGCGGGCGCGTGAAAATCGGCCTCGTCTCAGACGTGCATTGCAACGCGGCCGGCCTGTTGCGCGCCCTCGAGATTATCGGCGATGTCGACGAACTCGTCTGCCTCGGCGACAGCATTTACGAATACCGGTTCTCCAACGACGTCGTACGGATCTTGCGCCAACGCAAGGCGCTGGTGATCCTCGGCAACCATGAGGAGGGCTTTTTCAGCCCCGCCGGCGGCCGCGCCCGGGCCAGCGAGGCGATCGACCGCGACCTGCTCGACTGGCTGGCCGCGCGCCCGCATCGGCTCGAATTGCGCATTGGCGACAAGAAATTGCTGGCGGTGCATTCCACCCCATGGGAGCCGCGAGGCGCCTATGTCTTTCCGCACAGTTCTGAACTTGTTCGGTTTGGCGAGGTCGACGCCGATTTCGTTCTCTTCGGCCACACCCATCATCAGCTGGTGCGGCGTGTCGGCAAGGTGCTGGTGATCAATCCGGGCTCGGCCGGCGATGCGCGCGATCCCGGAAACGGGCAGCGTTTAAGCTGCGCGGTGCTCGACACCGGCAATGACGAGGTCATTGTCACCGACTTTCTGGACGGGTCGCATGCGGGGTGGCCTCCGGCCTGACCGCGCGCCCGCGAGACCGCGCACCCGCCGATGCGGCTGTCGGCCGTAGTTCAGGGTTTGCCGAGTTCGCCTGTGAACCGCTGGCCGATAATCGGCATGTCGAGGCGCAGCCGCCGCCGCGCCGGCACCGGCGGATAGGTCGGTTTGTAAATGTCGATCTCGTGGTCACTGTGGCCAATCGTGCCGGTAATATCAAAATGCGCGACCCGGACAAAATCGGGCGAATGCAAAACCGCTTCGAGCCGCGCCATCTCGCGCAGATCGGTCCAAAAGCCGGGCTGCATCACGACAAGCGCCACGCCGTAATCGCGCAAAGCTTGCGCGATCTGATGCTCGTCGAGCCTCGCCTCGCCGACGCCGCGCTCGCGCTCCACGGCGATCCGCAGCAGGAGTTTGTCGGCCCGGATCGTCGAGATGTCGCGCCGCTCCTGATGGGTGCGCAGATCGAATACGAAGTTGCCGTCCCGATACCCGGAAAACAGCACGACACCGTCTTTTGGCGCATGTTGGGCGACATAATCGGCGATTTCCGCATAGCCCTCGATCCGCGGCGGCGGGCAGAAAGCAAGACTATAGAGAAAAGTGACAGCACCCAGCCCCACGACGGCGATGCTCGCCGCGGGGAAGCGCAGGACGCGGTGTACCGCCACCACCGCGAATACCGTGAGCGGGAAGGCGAGCATCATCCCGTGGCGGGCTTCGCGAACTGCGATCAGCGAAAAAAACAGATAACCGAAGGCCAGCCAACCGACGAGGAGCCAGGCGAGGCGCGGGTCGAGAGGGGCGGGGCGTCGCCAGAGGACCAGGCCCAGACCACACGCGGCAAGGACCGTGCCGACATAACCGAGATAGCCCGGTATCGCTTCCACGTAGAAAAGCCACGCAGCAAGGCTGGTGCGCGGCAAGTCATCCGCTCGACCGGCAACGGATTGGACATTGATCGCGCCGAATTTGATGGTCAGGACAATCGCCGGCAACATTCCAATGATGCCGAGGATCGCCGCCGCGACAACATGGCGGTTGCGAAAAGTCTCGCCCCGCTTGCAGGCGACAAAATGCGCGGCCAGCACCGGCACGATAAACGCGGCGGTGAGCTTGATGTAGATCGCCGCCAGCACTGCAACCAGCGCGCTGTAAAGTTCGCGCGGCCGTTCACGACGAAAGGAGCGGGCGTAAAAATAGGCGCCGGTGACGAGCATTGCATAGGCGGGGACGTCGAGCATGACCTGACGCCCCCAAAACGCGGCTTCAGGCCCGCCGACCACCAGCAGGCTGGCGCCAAGCGCCGACCATCGTGGAAAATCGAGACGCACAAAGGCGTAAGCCGCAATCGCGAGCAACAAAACGAAAAGGCTGACCGTGGCCTGCGCAACGAAATGACTGACGCCTAAAAGCGCAAACGCAACCGCTTCGACGAAATAAAACAGCGGCGGATAAAACAGGATCGTCAACGCCGGATACTTAAGGTAGTAGTCGACCGCCCAGCCCTTCGGATCATGCCACGGCATCGCCGCCACAAAATCTTTGACGAAGGCGCCGTTCAGGGCGTGACGCGGCGCGTCGCTCCACCAGAAATCGCCATTTACCGGCGCGGTTGCCAGCAACGCGCCGCTGGCAACCACCAGAACCACCCCGACAAGCGCACGTTCGAGCCGTTCTCGCGACACCGCCGAGAGGGGAGCGCGGCGGCGGGACGGTATACGCGTCGGAACCGACGTCACCGGCGCCGCCAGGTCACAACCGACGAGACGGCGTAATTCCACACCACCCCAACCGCCGCTCCGGCCAGCCCGGAAGCCCACCACGTGTAATGATCGGCGAAGGCCGCCGAGGCGATGCCGACATTGGCGACGGCGCCGAGGCTGCACACCGCGTAAAACGACAGCAACCCGACTGCAAAGCGGCGGCCGCGCAGCCGTTGGTCACGGTAGGTCAGCATGTTGTTGAGCGCAAAATTGCTGGTCATCGCGACAAAGGTCGCCAGCCCTTGCGCAACCGGGAAGGAGACGAATTTGAGCGCCAAGTACAGCGTTGTGAAATGGACCAAGACGCCCGTGCCGCCGATCACGGCAAAGGAAATGAACCGAGCCGGGATGTAGCGGCCAGAGAGTTTTTCGCCGAGCAACATCAGGTATTCCCAGACGACGAAAGCATCGAGCTTGCTTTCGCCGTGCCGGCGCTGGCCAAACACATACGCGATCTCTTTGAAGCGGAACGGCACCGGGGTCGAGGAAAAGAGATCGAGCAAGATCTTGAAGCCTTGCCCCGACAAGCGCCGCACCGAGCGTTCAAAGGCCGGCCGCGCAATCATGAAAAACCCGCTCATCGGGTCGCTCAGCTCAGCCGCCACGACAAGTCGCGCAAGCGCGGTTGCGACATTACTGATCCTGACCCGGCGGCGGTCCCACTCGCCGAGCGACCCGCCTTCACTGTGGCGACTGCCGACCACGACGTCCAATTGCTCTTTCTTGATCGTCGCCAACATTTGCGGGAGCAAGGTTTCGTCGTGCTGCAGGTCGGCGTCGATGACGGCAAAGTAGGGCGCGCTGCTCGCCAGCATGCCTTCGATCACGGCCGTCGAAAGTCCGCGGCGGCCGATGCGTTGCAGGCAACGCACGCGCGGATCGGATTGCGCCAGCGCGCGCACCGCGGCCGCCGTGCCGTCTGGCGAGTCGTCGTCGACAAACACGACTTCCCATTCAACGCCGGCCAACGCCCGGTGGAGCCGCGCCAGAAGCAGCGCGACGTTGTCGCGCTCATTGAAGGTTGGAACGACGACCGTCAGCTCGATACCCGTCTGCGCCGCCGGCTCGCGCGGGGTTACGGCGGCAAGCTCCGCCGTTTCTGCTTCGATCAGCGGCTGGGGCACCGCGGCACCCCAACATCGACATGGACAGAATGACCCTTTACCAAGTCGCTAAGGCACGCCCTCAGGCCCTGCCCACGCTTCGACCCGCCGCCCGAGCGGTGCCTACAATCGCCGATCAAAATGAGCCTCGCAGCTTGATCACAACCGGATAATGAGCCCCTATTAAGGCCCAAATTTGGTTTCTCGGTG
>JAJPIH010000337.1 GCA_021324875.1 Alphaproteobacteria bacterium | reverse complement strand
GGGATGCCGGCGGCGAGTGCGCGGTCGATCGGCCGGTCGAAACCCTTGGGATCGACGATCGCCACCGCAATCGCATCGGCCTTGCCGGCGATCGCGGCGTTCATCGCGTTGACCATCTGCGCCACATCCGAGGTTTCGGAGCCGGTCCACTGATAGTCGCAGCCCAGGAGCGCGCAGGCGTCCTGGATGCCGTATTGGCACGGGACAAAAAAGGCGTTGGTCGTCACGTGGTTGACAAACACGAATTTCCACCGCGGATGCGCCGGGAATGGCCCGGCCTCAGCCGCCTGGGCGCGGCCGGCCACAGCCCCGAGCAGCGCCGCAGCCGGACCCGCAGCAGCGCCGCCCAGCAGCACCCGGCGCGGCAATGACGCAGTGGCGTCGGGCAAGCCTCTTTTCATCTCTTCCCTCCCCGTCTTGCATTCTCCGGCCGCGCCGACCGCGCTTCCCGGGCGGCGCGAAGATAGCGTCCTGGTCGCCGATGGTCACCCGGGGTTATGGCGGCACACGCCTCGCGGTTGTGCGAGAAGATCGGAAGCGGGTAATTAAAGCGCCCAAACGGCACTGCGAAGCCGGCCTTGCCCGACGGGTCGAGCCGCAGGCCGGCCGCGAACCGCCAGTGTGGCGGTCGCGTTCTCGGACGCGCAGGCCCGATCCGCAACCCGGGAGACAGCTGATGGATCACACCCCCGCTCCGGTATCGCTGGCGAGCGCCCGCGCGCTCCCGTTTACGCCCGGCCGCTCGGCCGAGGTGTTTGTCGATGGCGATCTCGAAGTTCGGTTCGCGGTTCGACCGACCAACGGACCGCAAGTACCCCATCGGCGCGACGAATTGTACTTTGTCGCCTCCGGCAGCGGCCGCTACCGGGTCGAGGACAGGCTGACCGATATCGGCCCCGGCGATCTGCTGTTTTGCGCCGCCAATATCGCGCACGGTTTCGAGGACATCTCGGAGGATTTCTCGGTCTGGGTCTTGTTCTATGGACCGGCAAAGCCGCCCCAACCTCGTTGACAACCACCGCGCACCGGCGCAGCGCTCCGGCCGCCAACGGCGGATCACGCGACGCGCAAGGATGCTAAAGTGCGGTCGATGAGGCTTTCCCAAGGCTCGCGAGCGGCCGGGCGCCGCCGCCTTTTCGCACCCGCCGCCCGGGTGGCCGGGGCCGTGGTCGGGCCGGCGCTGCTGGCGCTGCTGGCGGCAATCCCGGCACGAGCCGAGCAACTGGCGGCCGAGGATGCCGCCAAGCATATCGGCGAGACCGCCACGGTCTGCGGGGTCGTCGCCGGCGGCAAGTACAATGCCGCCTCGCACGCCCAGCCAACCTTTCTCGATTTCGGCAAACCCTACCCCGACCAGGTCTTCACGGCGGTGATTTTCGGCTCCGACCGATCCAAGTTCGGCACCCCCGAAACCACCCTTCGCGGGCGGCGCATCTGCGTCACCGGCAAGCTCCAGGATCGTGGCGGTCTGCCGGAAATCATCCTGACCGACCCGAAGCAGCTGAGCCAGTGACCGACCAGCCCAAGCCGCCCGCCGCCGGCGGCGACGCGGCGCTGGCGCAGCTCCTCGCCGAGATCCGTGCCTGCACCCGCTGCGCGGCGGTTTTGCCGCTCGGGCCGCGTCCGGTGCTGCGCGGGCGCGCGGAAGCGCGATTGCTGATCATCAGTCAGGCGCCGGGGCGGCGGGCCCATCTTTCCGGGCTGTCGTTTGACGACCAGAGCGGCGAGCGGTTGCGGGGTTGGCTCGGGCTCGGGCGCGAGATTTTTTATGACGAGTCTCGGGTGGCGGTGATGCCGGTCGGGTTCTGCTACCCCGGCAGCGATGCCCGCGGCGGCGACCGGCCGCCGCGGCCCGAATGCGCGCCGCTGTGGCATCAACGGCTGCGCGCCCGGCTGCCGGCAATCGAGCTGTGCCTGCTCGTCGGGCGCCACGCGATCGGCTATTACCTGCCCCAGACGCGCGCGCAGCCGCTGACCCGCAGCCTCGCGCGCTGGCGCGACTTTCTTCCGGGCTTTTTTGTGCTTCCCCACCCCAGTTGGCATGTCGGCCGCTGGCTCGCCGACAATCGCTGGTTCGAACGCGACGTGATCCCGGAGTTGCGCGCCAGGGTGGCGGCGATCGTCAGTCCAGCGAACCCTCGATCCGCTCCATGTCCTCGTCGCTGAACCCGAAATGATGGCCGATTTCGTGGATCAGCACATGGCGGACCAGATGGCCCAAATCCTCGCCGGTTTCGCACCAATAATCGAGGATCGGGCGGCGGTACAAGAACACCATATCGACATTGGGACGCGGATCGCTGACGCTTTTGTGGGGGAGCGACACGCCGCGATAAAGGCCGAGAATATCGAACGGACTGTCGAGGCCCATCGCCTCCTCGGTTTCCTCGTCGGGGAATTCCTCGACGCGAATGACGAGTGCGCCGAGCTGCTGTTTCAGCCGGCGCGGAATTGTGGCCAGCGCCCGGCCGGCCAATTCCTCGATATCGGCGAGCGTCGGCGGCGTGCGCGGGTTCATCTGTCGAGAGGGCCTTGACCGCAAGCCCAAGACTGCCGCACTTGGTGCATGGCCGAGGTCGAAAGGAGGGCGTTATGGTCGACAAACTGGTCGGGGCGGCGCGGCATGCCGCGCTGCGCGAATTGCACGGCTGGGCCGAGGTCGAAGACCGCGACGCGATCCGCAAGAGCTATCATTTTGGCGATTTCTCCGAAGCCTGGGGGTTCATCGCTCGCATCGCGCTGTTGGCCGAGAAGATGGACCACCATCCCGAACTGTTCAATGTTTACAACCGCGTCGAGATCGTGCTGTCGACCCATGACTGCGAGGGCCTTTCGGAGCGCGACATCAAGCTCGCCCGGGCGATCGACGAAATCGCCCCCGAACGCGACCGCCATCCCTAGCGCGGTTTAGAGCCTTCGGAGATCGGCGTCCCGCCGATCGCAGGCCCGTGGGTCGGCAGGCCTCGCCCCGCCGAGAGCGACCGCCCGGTCGCTGTCACGCGGTGGCGGCCCGCCCCGGTCAGTGAATATCCTCCTGCTCGGCGAAGGCCTGCCGCAGCCGTTCGACCGAAAAGCCGGGGCTGCGCGCCGCGTCGATCACGACTTTTTCGCGCCGCGCCAGCAAATCGGCCGCCTTCGGGATCTGCTTGACGGCTTCGGGCGGGACGACGACGGCGCCGTGGCGGTCGGCATGGATCACGTCATTGGGTGAGACGACCATTCCGGCCACGCTGACCGTGCCGCCGAACTGAACCAGGTGGACATGCGCGTGCGAGGGCATGATCGATCCGGCCAGCACGAAAAACCCGGGGGCCATCGCATCGAGATCGCGCACCGACCCGTCGGTGATCACGCCCACACAACCAAGTCCTTTGTGGACGTTGCTTTGCACTTCGCCCCAAAACGCGCCAAACCCGCAATCGGGGCCGTCGATGTCCTGGATAACCGCGATGCTCGGCAATGGCTGTGCGGCGACATGCGCGTAATATCCGAGGCGGAGTTCCGTCGCCTCCGCGCGGCTGCGCGGATGTGGTTCGCGCGAACGGATCAGCGCGGTGCGGGCAAAGGCGACAACCGGCTTCAGCTCTGGAAACGGGGCGATCAGCGGCCTTCGGATAAAACCGGTCGCGCGCCGCGCCGGAGCGACAAGCTCGAGGGCGTTGCACACGGTTGGCGTATCGAACGCCTTCAGGGCTTCGAGATCGGCGGGATCGGGCAGGCTGGGCATCGGCGTCCTCCGGCGGATTGTCGCGGCCCTGGCTTTATTGGAGAATGGCGATCGCCAGCAAGGCTTTTTCGCCGGGCGGCGACCGGCGGGGAGGAGGGTGATGAGCGAGTATGATCCCGACAGGATCAAGCGGTTCGGGCGGCCGCGCGGTCTGCCGTTCCGCATCGGCAAAATCGGCCATGTCGTGCTGAATGTGCAGGATGTCGAGCGTTCCGCCCGGTTTTACACCGAGCTGCTTGGCTTTGAAGTCTCCGACGTCTACCCGGATGACATGGTGCCGGGCGGCATGGTGTTCCTGCGCTGCAATACCGACCACCACGGTATCGCCCTGGTCGGCTCGGCGGCGGCTCCCGCGGCCAATGCCGAACTCAACCACCTCGCCTTCGAGGTAGCGAGCCTCGACGATGTCGTGCGCGCCCGCGACCATTTGCGGCGGCACGGGGTCACGATCGATTTCGAGGGCAGACGGCGGGCCGGCTGTCAGCTCGCAGTCGAATTCCGCGATCCCGACAATCACCGCCTCGAGATCTACTGGGGTATCGACCAGATCGGCAGTGACGGGCAGGTTCGTCCGCCCTCTGAATGGAAAGGCGCGCGCAGCCTCGAAGACGCCGTCGCCGACCCGGTCCGCGGCCAGGACACCAGCTTGCGCGACCCCTCGCTGCTGAAAGGGTGACGCCCCTGGCTCAACGTGATGGCAGCCGCGGCTTGCGCCGCTCGCTCGCCCACAGCGCCACCAGCAGCGCGGCAAACAACAACCCGTAGCCGAGCGCGTGGGCGCCGGCGAGAACGCCGGCCAGGATCAACACCCCGAACAGGAAGGGCAACGCGATCAGCAACCCCAAGGCCAGCACCACCCCGAGCACCGCCACGACCAACGGCAGGATCACCAGCAGCATGGCGCCGAAAACGACGCCGACCAGAAACCAGATGAGCCCCATGACCCGATGCTCCCAAGCGGCGGGCCAGCATAGCCGGCTGTGCGACCGGGCACCACGCTGCAGTAGGCGCGCGAGCCGAGGGACCGGCGGGTGAGCGATCCCGCAGCGCTGCCGAGCTCCGGCTCCGCCTCGGCTCCGGCCTATGTCGTCACGATCCGCGGGCTCGTCCTGTGGGCCAGCATCGGGATCCGCCGCCACGAGCGCGAACGCCGGCAACGGGTCCGCATCTCGGTCGATCTGGTCGCGGGCGCGGCGCACGCAGTGCCAGGAGAAGACCACCGCCGCGTCCTCAATTACGAAAAGGTCGTTGCCGCGATCCGTGAAATTGCCGCCTCGGGGCATATCGATTTGTGCGAGGGCTTTGCCGAGCAGATCTGCGATGCTTGCCTGATGGATCCTCGCGTCGAGCGGGTTCGCGCCTGGGTCGAAAAGCTCGACGTCTTCCCGGAGGCCGATGGCGTGGGCGCCATGCTCGAACGTTCGCGCGGAAATCGATGAGCAAAATCCTCTCGCCGCTTTTGGCTCTTATTCGGCCACCAGGCGCAACGCGGTCGGCGGCCGCGGAAATGCGGGGCGCGGTGCGGTGGCGGCCCGCCCCGGCCGCGACGGCAGGATCGGCTTGCATGTCGACCGGGCGCGCGCCGCGGGCCAAGCTGCATTCCGGTAGCACGGCGGGATAGGTCGGCCGATGGCCCCGATCGCGGCAAGCCGGCCGCTGCTGTTCGGCATTGTCAACCTCACCGCCGATTCATTTTCCGATGGCGGGCGCTTTCTCGATCCGGCGGCGGCGCTCGCCCATGCCCGCGCGCTCGTCGCGGGCGGCGCCGATGTCGTCGATCTCGGAGCCGCCGCCAGCAACATTGACGCCGCGGCGGTGCCGGTCGAGGAGGAAATCCGCCGCCTCGATCCGCTGCTTTCGGCGCTGAAATCGGAGGGGGTTGCGGTCTCGGTCGACAGCTTCGCGCCCGCAGTTCAGCGCTTCGCGATCGCCCGCGGCGCCGATTTCCTGAACGACATCCAGGGCTTTCCCGAACCGGCCCTGTACCCGGACCTCGCCGCAGCCGGATGTCGGCTGATCGTTATGCACGCGGTGCAAGGCCGCGGTCGAGCACAGCGGCTGGACCTGTCGGCCGACGAGGTCTGGGACCATATCGTCGCCTTTTTCGCCGAACGGATCGCCGCCCTCGAACGCGCCGGCGTCGCGCGCGAGCGTCTCGCCATCGATCCGGGCATGGGGTTCTTCCTCAGCAGCCGGCCTGAGGTATCGTTTCGGGTGCTAAACCGGCTTGGCGAGCTCAAAAAGATCTTCGGCCTGCCGGTCATGGTGTCGGTGTCGCGCAAATCGTTTCTGCGCGCGGCGACCGGTCGCGGATCGCCCGACGCGCTCGGTCCGGCAACCCTGGCCGCGGAACTCTACGCCGCCGAACACGGCGCCGATTTGATCCGCACCCACGATCCGGCCGCACTCGCCGACGGGCTGCGCGTCACCGCGGCCTTGCGTATCGCGGCCGACAGCTAAACCGGCGTCACGCTCGTTGTCGGATTATGGCGTTGGCGACCGGCGATGGCGCATAGTTGGGGATCATCTTGACGGAGACGCCGCATGCTCGCCCCGCCTCGGTTTCATCATCTGCACCTGAATTCGACCGACCCCGAAGGTGCGATCGATTTTTACACGCGCCAGTTTCCGAGCACCGCCAAGACCAGCTGGGGCGGTTTTGCCGCCCTCGCCTCGCCCAATGACGTGCTGGTGCTGTTCACCAAGGTCGACGCGCCGCCGCCCTCCCTGCCGCAAAGTGCGATCTGGCATTTCGGCTGGCATGTCACCGACGCCCGCGCCCGGCTCGAAACCTACCAGAGCCGGCCCGAGGTCGAGTTGTTGCCGCTCTACACCACCGACGAGGGCGGTTTTGTCTTTGTCAGCAGCGACACCTGGCCGAGCGTCGGCGGTGTGCTGGGCCTGACCAAGGCGCAGATCGCCGAGTCGCGCGCCAGCGGCGCAACGCCGCTCCGGCGCGGCGGGTTTGCCTATATGCGCGGTCCCGACGGGGCGCTCGTCGAATATGCCGGCGACCATCCGGCGGAGCGCTTCAACTATGTCCATCTTTATCAAGAGGACCCGATCGCCGCGTTCGAATGGTATCAGAAACATCTCCATGCGCCGATGCGGCCCGGTTATGCGCCGGCCCCGGTGATCGGACCCGACGGCAGACCGGCGCGCGGTCCCGACCGCACTTGGCCCGCGCTCAATCGCGAAGGGATGTTCCGCTCGCCCCGCGCCGGCGTCGAATTCGGCGACGTGTCGATGATGTGGTACGCCAACCAGGGCGACGAGCCGCTGGTCTCCTCGCGCGGGCAATTGCAAGATCATATCGCGCTGGCCGTCGAGGATCTCGACGCCTGGGCCGACAAGCTGGCAAGCGAGGAGGTCAAATTCCTCGAGCCGATCTATCGGCTCGGGCCGACGCGCGCCTTGATGATCGAGGGTCCAAGCCGCGAAGCGATCGAGCTCGTCGAGGTTTGCTGATCCCGCCGCGAGCCTTTCTGCGCTTGCCGCGGAGGAGGCTTCGGAACGGCTAAAAGATTAGGTTTTGTCCGATCGCGAGGTCATGATGACGGAACAAGCCGGCCCGCAACCAACCGGTTTGGCGCGTGGGCTCACCAATTACGGCGACCCCGATTTCGCGCTCTATTTGCGGCGCTCTTTCGCCCGCTCGATGGGGTATTCGACCGAGCTGCTGGCGCGCCCGGTGATCGGCATTGCCGACACCTATTCGGGCTTCAACAACTGCCATCGCCATTTTCCGGAGCTGGTGGCCGCGGTTAAGCGCGGGGTGTTGGCCGAGGGCGGGTTGCCGGTCAGCTTTCCGACGATCTCGCTCGGCGAAGTGTTCTTGAGCCCGACCAGCCTGATGTTCCGCAATCTGATGGCGATCGACACCGAGGAGATGATCCGCGCCCAGCCGATGGACGCGGTGGTGCTGGTCGGCGGCTGCGACAAAACCGTGCCGGCGCAATTGATGGGGGCGATCTCGGCGAACCGCCCGGCAATCGGGCTTGTCGCCGGGCCGATGATGACCGCGCGCTGGCTCGGCGAGCGGCTCGGCGCATGCACCGATTGCCGCCGCTTCTGGGCGCGTTACCGCGCCGGCGAGATCGACGATGCCGAGATCGCCGAGATCGAGGGCAATCTCGCCACGACCGCCGGGACTTGTGCGGTGATGGGCACCGCCAGCACGATGGCCGCCATCGCCGAGACGCTGGGCATGATCCTGCCCGGCACGGCGGCGATCCCGGCGGTGCATGCCGACCGGCTGCGCGCCGCCGAGGCGACCGGCCGCGCGGCGATTCGGCTCGCCCGGAGCGGCCCGACCCCGGACCGGATCGTTACGGCAGACGCGGTCGAGAATGCGCTGCGGGTGTTGATGGCGATCGGCGGCTCGACCAACGCGGTTTTGCATCTGACCGCAATTGCCGGGCGCGCCGGCATCGATATCGATTTGCGCCGGCTCAATAAGATCAGCGACGAGACCCCGGTTCTGGTCGATCTTAAACCGACCGGCCCGCATTACATGGAGGATTTGTTTGCCGCCGGCGGCGTCGGCGCGGTGTTGCGCGAATTGCGACCGCTGCTCAATCTCGATTGCCTGACCGTGACCGGCGCGACCTTGGGCGAGCGGCTCGACGGGCCTGCAGGTCCCGTCGATCGCAATGTCATCAAACCGCTCGCCGAGCCGTTGCAGCCGGTGGGTGGGCTGGTGGCTCTGTTTGGCTCGCTGGCCCCGGGGGGTGCGATCTTCAAGCGCTCGGCGGCCGACCCGAAACTGTTCGAAAAAGAGGGCCGTGCGGTCGTGTTCACCTCGCTTGAGGATCTCTCGGCGCGCATCGACGATCCCGCTCTCGACGTAACCCCCGACGATTTCCTGGTGTTGCAGAATGCCGGGCCGCTGTCGCCGTCGGGAATGCCGGAGGCGGGTTATCTGCCGATCCCGGCCAAACTGGCGCGCGCCGGGGTCAAGGACATGATCCGGATTTCGGACGCCCGCATGAGCGGCACGGCTTATGGCTCGATCGTGCTGCACGTGACCCCGGACGCGGCCTCGGGCGGCCCGCTCGCCAAGGTCAGAGACGGCGACCGGATCCGGCTCTCGGTCAGGGACAGGCGTCTCGACCTGCTGGTGCCGCCCGAGGAATTGGCGCGCCGCCCGGCGCCGTCGCCGCCCGTGCCCGCCCGCGGCTACGCCCGGCTCTACCGCCACGAAATCCTGCAGGCCGATCGTGGTTGCGACTTTAACTTTCTGCGCAAATATCCGCTTTCCCCTGAACTTCGATAATTCATCCGCCGAAAAGGACTGAGCTTTTCTTTTCTCCCGGCGGTTGCCCGGCAGCCGCGCTCGCGAATTCGCGGCACTCCGGGCTGCGGCCGAGCCTGCCTAAGCCGCAGCGGCCGGCGCGCACAACCGGTCGCCGCGGGCGATCTCGCCGCCGGCGGTGACCTCGGCGTAAACCCCCATATGGATATGGCCGAAATGCCGATCGAGCGCGGCCGGGATGTCGAGGTCGCGCCGGGCGGTCTCAGGGTTGACCTGGGTGGCGGCACAGCGCGTGATCGGCGACAAGACGCGCAGCCGCGCCCGACCGAGCGTAATCTCGGAACCGACCCAGTCGTGCTCGCACCAGGCAGGCGCGCCGTCAAAATAGACGTTGGCGCGAAAGCGCAGCGGATCGATCTGCTCTCCGATCGCCGTTTCGAGGGCGGCGATGCTGGCGCGGTTGATCAGCGAGACGTATTTGTCGGTCGTCGCATTGGGCCGGCGGCGCGCATCGGCGAAGGCATGTCCCGGGGCGGCGACGACGCGCAACGGTCCATCGACCGCAGCGCCGAGAAAATCGGTCAAAAAGGCCGCGACCCGCCGGCATCCGTCAGGCTCGGTCAGCCGTCCGCTCGCCGTGACCCGGCCCGCCTCGGCGATCGTCAACAGGCTGCTTTCGGGATCAAAGCGAGTTTCCAGGCGCGCCAGTTGTTCGTCGCGCATCAGCATCACAAAACACGTCTTGGGCAACCATTTCGGGTTTTGCGCATCGAACGCCGTCGACGCCAGCGCCAGCGCAAAGCGCCGGTCGTTGGGCAGGCATTCGCCCGAATCGAGCCGCACCCGATCGAGCGGCTCGGGACTGAGCCCCTTCACCGGATAGCGGTAGATCGCGCCAATCGTGATTGCCATCCGCCTTGCTCCGCCTTGTGCGCTGTCGCGAGGCCCAGCTTAAGGCGGTTTCGCCGCGCATTGAACCCCCGCCCGGCTTGAACCGGAATGGGTTTGCGCGCACCCTGGGGCAGCACAGACAGCCGCACAGGGACCCCTGATGGCCGATTACATCCTGCGTGGCGGTGAGGTGATCGACGGCACCGGACGGGCGCGATTTCGCGCCGATGTGACGATTATCGGCGACCGCATCGCCGCAGTCGGCGCTGCAGAGCGGCAGGCGGGCGCCCGCGAGATCGACGTTTCGGGCAAGATTGTCGCCCCCGGCTTTATCGATGTGCACACCCATGACGACCGCGCCTTGTTCGCGACACCGGAAATGTCGGCCAAGGCCAGCCAAGGGGTGACGACGGTCGTGACCGGCAATTGCGGGATCAGTCTGGCGCCGCTCAGCCTCGACATCGCGCCGCCGCCGCCGCTCGATTTGATCGGAGACGCCGCCGATTACCGTTACGGGCGCTTTGCCGATTATGTCGCCGATCTTGCCCGCACCCCGCCTGCCGTCAACGCCGCCTGTCTGGTCGGCCATTCGACATTGCGCGTCGGGGCGATGACCGCGCTCGACCGCCCGGCCGAGCCCGCCGAGATCGAAAAGATGCGGCAATCGCTGCAGGAGGCGCTCGACGCCGGGGCTATCGGGCTGTCGACCGGGCTGGCTTATGCCCCGGCCGAGCATGCGCCGCCGGCCGAGATCGAGGCCCTGGCAGCACTGTTGCGCCCGGCAGGCGCGCTTTACACGACCCATATGCGCAACGAAGGCAGCGAGGTTCTTGCAAGCCTCGAAGAAAGTTTCGCGGTCGGGCGCAACGCCGGGGTGCCGGTGGTCATCTCGCACCACAAAACGATCGGTCGCGCCAATTTCGGCCGCACCACAGAGACCTTGCCGGCAATCGCCGCCGCCGTGGCTCGCCAGGAGATCGGTCTCGACGCCTATCCTTACATTGCCTCCTCGACGGTGCTGAGCGCCGGCCAGGCGGCACGCGCCGCGAAGGTGCTCGTAACCTGGTCGAAGGCGAGGCCGGAGGCGGCGGGCCGGGAACTCGCGGCCATCGCCGCCGATTGGGGTTTGGACATCGAGAAAACGGTGGCGCGCCTGCAGCCGGCCGGGGCCATCTATTGGACGATGGACGAACCCGACGTGCAGCGGGTATTGGCGTTTCCGCATACGATGATCGGCTCGGATGGGCTGCCGCACGATTTTCATCCCCATCCTCGGCTGTGGGGCACTTTCCCGCGGGTGCTCGGCCATTATTGCCGGGAGTTGGGGCTCTTCCCGCTCGAAGAGGCGGTGCGCAAGATGACCGGCCTGCCGGCGGCGCGTTTTGGTCTCAGCGGCCGCGGCGCGGTGATCCCCGGCGCTTATGCCGATATCACGGTGTTCGACCCGCAGACCGTCATCGACCTCGCGAGTTTTGAAGAGCCGATCCGACCCGCCGCCGGCATCGAACATGTCTTTGTCAACGGCATCCCGGTATGGACCGCGGGTAAGCCCGGGGCGGAGCGTCCCGGCCGGGTGCTGCGGCGTCAGCAATTGCAGGCCCAAGCGCGCCGTTAGCGCGGCCGGCGGTCGAGCGGTGGAGCGCGGCGCGATCGACAACGCCGGTCTTACTACGGTAGTAACCGGCTGCGGTTTCGCGGGTCGAGCGGTAGCCGGCGGTGCGATCGGCGGCGCCGGGTGACGCGGCGAGAGCGGCATTTTGCTTGCCGGCGGCCGATCGCGCCTTAAGCTGTGCAATGGGGCGCAGCTCGATACCAGTGGCGTGCGCGGCGTCCGCTGCGCCGGCACCGCATAAACGGAGGGCCGATGAGCGAGGACCGGAGAATACATGTGCTCGGCATTTGCGGCAGCCTGCGCCAGAATTCGTACAACATGGCGGCCCTGCGCGCGGCGGTCGAGCTGAGGCCGCCCGGCATGACCATTGAGATCGCCGACATCTCGGCCTTTCCGCTTTACAACGAAGACGTGCGGGCCCAGGGCTTCCCGCCGTCGGTCGAGAGATTGCGGGCGCAAATCAAGGCGGCCGACGCATTGCTGTTTGCCTGTCCCGAATACAATTATTCGATGTCAGGGGTGTTGAAGAACGCGATCGACTGGGCCTCCCGCCCGCCCGATCAGCCCTTTGCCGGCAAGCCCGCGGCGATCATGGGTGCGGCGGCGGGCATGGCGGGCTCGGCGCGGGCGCAAAGCGATCTGCGCCGCGCCTGCGTGTTTCTCGACATCCATCCGCTCAACAAGCCGGAAGTGTTGATCGGCCAAGCCCAGACCAAATTCGACGCCGAGGGGAGGCTCATCGACGAGGCGGCCCGGGGCTTTATCCGCGACATGCTGGTCGCGCTCGCCGCCTGGACGCGGCAGCTCGCGCCTCGGAACTAGATCCTGCGTTGGCAAAGTTCAGGGAGGACAGGATGAACCTCGATTTCACCGGCAAGGTCGCGCTCGTCACCGGCGGCGGCAACGGCATCGGTCGAGCCACCGCGGTCGGCTTTGCCAGAAGCGGCGCCAGGCTCGTGGTTGTCGACCGTGACCCCGAGGGTGGCGAAGCCACCGCCGCGATCATTCGCCAGCAGGGCGGCGAGGCCCGGTTTGTTGCCGCCGACGTGACCAAATCGGCTGAGGTCCGGGCTTATGTGCGGGCGGCGCTCGACGCCTACGGGGCGATCGACTGCTTTTTCAACAACGCCGGCATCGAGGGCAAATGGGCGCATACCGCCGAATATGACGAGGACATGTTCGACGCGGTCATCAGCGTCAACGTCAAGGGCGTATTCCTCGGGCTGCGCCATGTGCTGCCGGTCATGCTGCAGCAAAAGCGCGGCGCCATTGTCAACACCGCTTCGGTGGCGGGGCTGGTCGCAACCCCCGGCATGCCCGCCTATGTCGCCTCGAAGCACGCCGTGATCGGGCTGACCAAGACCGCGGCGGGCGAGGTCGCGCGCCACGGCATCCGCGTCAACGCGGTCTGCCCGGGCCCGGTCGACACGCGCATGATCCATTCGCTCGAGGCGCAACTCAACCCTGCCGACCCGGCGGCCGTCGGTCGGCGCTATCAGCAGGCGATCCCGCTGGGCCGCTATGTGACAACCGAGGAGATCGCCAACACGGTCATGTTTTTGTGCTCGGATTTGGCGGGCGCGATTACCGGCGCGCAATATGTCGTCGATGGCGGGCGCACCGCCACCGGCGGCGCGGTGATGCAAGCCCTGCAAACCTAGAACCCGCGGGTCGCCGAGACCGGCCCGCTCGCGGTCGGCCGCGGCGGCAGCGCAAAAGGCGGGCGCTTCAAACGGCGGGCGCTTCGGCCCGCCCGCACGCGGCGTTCTGCAGCATTGACCGCGCGCCCTTTTTCTGGCCGGCAATCAGCCGCTGGGCTATGTTCGGGCACAAGCGCGGCGGCACAACGCCGGGCCGCGCGAGGAGCCGTGATGAGCGAGCAGCGCACTCTCGCAATCGATATCGGCGGCAGCGGCATCAAGGCGGCATTGCTGGATGACAAAGGACAGCTGATCAGCGAACGCGAGCGGGTGCCGACCCCCTCCAAGCCGATTGCCCCGGAGGTCTTGCTCAAGGCGATCGACGAGGCGGTGAGCCCGCTCGGCGCGTTTGACCGTGTCTCGGTCGGCTTTCCCGGCTATGTCCGCGACGGGCGGGTCATTACCGCCCCCAATCTCGGCACCGAAACCCTGAGCGGCTTTGATCTGCAGCAGGCGCTGAGCAGCCGCTGGGGCAAGCCGGTGCGCGTTCTCAACGATGCCGATGTCCAAGGTTTTGGCGCGATCTCGGGGCGGGGCATCGAGATGATTTTGACCCTCGACACCGGCGCCGGCACGGCGATTTTCCGTGACGGTGAAATCATGCCGCATCTCGAGCTTGCCCATCATCCCATCAGTGGCGGTAAAACTTATGACGAGTATATCGGCAATCAGGCTCGCCGTAAGAAGGGAAAGAAAAAGTGGAACAAACGAATAGCAAAGGTAATCGATCTATTGCGTGTTGTGGTGCATTTTGATCACCTTTACATCGGCGGGGGCAATGCCAAGGATATCGACTTCCCGTTGCCCCATGACGTGTCGGTGGTGCCAAACACCGAAGGGCTGAGCGGGGGGATCGCGCTGTGGCGGGCCATCCCGCCGCACATCGCCGCCGGCACCGGCGCGATCGGCGCGCCTGACCTGCCCTCCACCTCTGGGAGTACGACTGAAGGCGACCACCAGCCTCACCGCGGACCAGACGCGGAATAGTCATCCATCGCACATTTGGAGGGGGCGATGCGGCAAGCAGCCGCAATCCTGGCTGTTGTACTCGTTGCCGGCTGCGCCGCTGCGCCGCCGGAGGCGCCGCCCAAAGTGACACCGACCGGCTTGGCGCCGACCACCGCGCATATCCCGCCCTTTGCCCGCGTCCCTTACGAGCCGTTCTCGCGGCAGGCGGCGGTGCAGATCGCGCTCGGCGAATGGCGCGCGTTTCGCCAGCCTGTCGTCTATCCCAATGTCGAGCTGCCGGAAGACGAGGAGCGCGAGGAGGGCCTCTGGCAGCGCGTTGGCCTCTACTGGTGGATCGGTCTTGACCCGAGTTGGCCGCAAAGCGGCTGGACCGGGATCCACGACCAATACGGACAGGTCTTTCCTGCCAGCCGCGACGGCTTCTACGCGTGGTCGGCGGCCTTCATTTCGTATGTGATGCGCATGGCCGGCGCCGGCAGCGGCTTTCCCTATTCCGAGACCCATTCCGATTACATCGACGCCGCCGCCGAACATGCTCCGGGCGTGCTTCTTCAAGCCGAGCGTCCCGAGGCGTATGCGCCGCAGCTCGGCGACCTGATCTGTTTATGGCGTGGCCGGCGCCCGGTCACCTTCGACGCGTTGCCGGCCGGCCGGTTTCCCGGGCATTGCGACATTGTTGTCGGGGCCAAGCCGGGTCAACTGATGGTGATCGGCGGCAATGTCGATAATGCGGTGGCGATGAAATACGTGCCGGTCACGCCGGACGGGCGTCTTGCCGGACCGGACGGGGTCGTGCTCGATCCCTATTACCACTGGTTTGTCGTGCTCAAGGTGCTCTATCAGCGCGACGGCACGCCCCCGCCGTCGAACGCGATCTCGGCCTTGCCCGCGCCCGATAGCGCCAGCGCATCCTACAACCCGGCGGCGGCGACCTCGCGCGCCCGCCCGGCGCTGATCATCGCCTCGACCAATTCCGGCCCACGCTCGAGCACCCTCCGGTAGAGCGCCCCGACCGCCGCGACGATTTCGCCGTTTCGCCCCAGCAATGCGTCACCGATCTCGATGATCCGCAGATTAGGCCAAGCCCGCGGCCGCAGCCGGACGACCTCAGCGAGGATCTCGCGGGCCGAGCGCTCGGGCTGGCACTGCGCCAGCAACAAAGTGGCCGAGGCCGTCGATCGCGAAACCCCGGCATGGCAGTGAACAAGCAGATGGGGTGCCAAGAATTCGTCAAATCCGGTCTGCGGGCGGCCAACGAGACCGCGGCCAAAGGCGAGCAGCAGCTCGACATCCCAACGCTCGGGCGCAATCCATCCCGGCGCCGGCTCGACAACGTCGTGAAAGTGAAGTTTGAGGCGGCGGCCGAGATCAAAGCGGCGGATGGGTTCCGGCTCGGGCCAACCGGGGTCGAGGATCGAGAGCACATGCGTCACGCCCGCGGCGCATTCGCCGTCGAGCTCGTCGAGCCCGCAGATCGTTAATTTGAGCGGCGTCTTGTCAGCTGCTGTCACGTCCCTTCCCCTGCCCGCCTGATCTCAGCCTCGCACACGCATATGGCAGATTTGTGCCGACCATTCTCGCCGATCGGCGCTGGGCGGGGCTCAGGCGGGGCGGCGCGGGCTGCGATCGGCAATTCGCGCTTCGATCGCGTCCCAAATTTTGGGGGCGATCGCGACGCCGTCCAACCGCTCAATCTCCTGGATACCGGTCGGCGAGGTGACATTGATCTCGTTAATCCAGTCGCCGATCACGTCGATGCCGACAAAAACCAAGCCCTGGGCCCGCAATGTCGGGCCGATTGCGGCGCAGATCTCGCGCTCGCGGGCGGTCAGCTCGGTTTTGACCGGCCGCCCGCCGACATGCAGATTGGCGCGCGCCTCGCCTTCGGGTGGAACCCGCAACACCGCCCCGACCGCCTCGCCCTCGACGAGAATGATGCGTTTGTCGCCGCGACGGATTTCAGGCAGGTAGCGCTGCACCACGACCGGCTCGCGCTGGATCGATTCGTACATTTCAAGAAGGGCGGTCAGGTTCTCGTCGCCTTGGCGCAGACGGAAGACGCCGGCGCCGCCATTGCCAAACAGCGGCTTCAAGATGATGTCGCCGTATTCGCGCCAAAACGCGCGGATTTCGTCGCGATCGCGGGTCAACAGCGTGGGCGGCATCAGCTCGCGGAAGCGGAGCACAAACAGTTTTTCCGGGGCGTTGCGCACGGCGCCGGGATGGTTGACGACGAGCGGGCCGTCCTCCGGCAACAATTCGAGCAGATGCGTGGCGGTGATATACGCCATGTCGAACGGCGGATCCTGACGCATCAGGATGACGTCCATGCCGGCCAGGTCGAGCGTTTCGAACGCGCCAAAGCGGTGATGCGCGCCGCGGCGGCGAAAGACCTCGAGCGGCCTGCCGCGGGCAAACAGCCGGCCGTCGCGAAAGCTCAGCGCTTCGGGCAGGTAGTGAAACAGGGCATGGCCGCGGGATTGGGCTTCGAGGGCGAGAGCAAAGGTCGAATCCGCATCGATGTTGATCGTATCGATCGGATCCATCTGGATGGCGACGGCTAAACCCATGGGTCCACTCCTGGGCCGGCGAGCCCGCGCGGTCAGTGCAATTGACCGCGCAATTGCTGGAGAATGGCGGCGGCCTGATGTCGCGCCGCGCCATCCGGAGCCCGCACGATATATTGCTCAAAGGCTTCCGCAGCAGCGCGCAGATTGCCGAGCTCCCGGTGGAGCAGCGCCGCCTCGCGCCACAGCTCGGGCAGATCGGGGGCCAACATCAGCATTGTTTCGACGACTTTGACCGCCCGCGCATAGCGCTGCTGATGCAGGAGCCGTGATTTCAGGTTGTTCTGCAGGCGCAACAAAACGTCGCGGTCCGACACCCGTGCATAATATTGCGGGCTAAGCTCGCTATCGGGGCCGACGACCGCCTTCAGCAATTCGCGCAGTTCGGCCGCACCGCAAATCTGGCCGTGGTGGAATGGGTCGAGGATCAGCCGTTCCGCGTCTTGCGACAGACGGATCAGAAAATGCCCGGGAAAGGCGAGCCCCGCCGCGTCCCATCCCTGAGCGCGGGCCGCGTCGATGAACAGGATGCCGAGAACGACCGGCAGGCCTTTGCGGCGGTCGACGACCCGCATCAGATTGGCGTTTTGCAGATCGTCATAGGTGAGTTCGTCGCCGCTATAGCAGTATTTCAACAAGATGATTTCGTTGAGCGCCTGGGCGCGTTCGGCAAGATTGCCGGCGGCGCCCGGGTGCCGCGCCACGTCGCGGGCGATCGCCTGCAAGTGCTCGCGATAGCGGGCGAAATCGACACGCGGCCGCTCGAACGAGGCAAGCGCGAGCGCCGCCTCGGCGATCGGCAAAACCCTTCCGTCCGAGGCTCCGAGCGCACGCAGAAAGCGGGCGCAGGCCTCCGGATCGGGGCGGTCGGGCGGCTCGATCATCGCGCGGTGCCTTTCGCCGGTTGCGACAAGGCAAGATATTTATCTGTGACCGCGACTGTCCAGAACCAACGGCGCGAAGGCTAAGCGAGGGCGCGCGGCTTTGCGAAAAAGCGCAACAGCGGGCGGTCACGCCCTAAACCCCGCCGGGCCCGACAGCAAACCGCAATTCGCTGCGCAAGCGCGACCCTTGCGGCGGCCTCTTCACAAAAGCGCGGTCACCGCGAGCCCGATCAAGACCCACAACCCGAGCGACAACGCCACGATCACGAGCAAAGCTGCCCTCGGGCTGAGCGGTCGGCCGTGCCTCGGCCTTTCAAATTCGACGACGTGTTCGGTGGGCTGAGGATAGGTCATGCGATCAATCAGGGCGACGCGAATGGAGTGAAGTCACCAACCTTTAACCACATCGACGCCGCTTTTTCGTCAAATTCATATAAATTAACCGTCCTGAGACAGTCCTTGTTCCAGACCCCGAGTGCAATTGGCAAGCCCAGTCATCGACGTGGCGCTGCAGCTCAAAAACAGCAGAATAATCATCGCCGCGCACGGTCTCGATGACCGACATGCTTTGTCACAGTGCTGTGACGGATGGCGCGCGCTGCCACGAGCTTTGTCGCACCTTTGTGGAGGCCTTGGGACGGCGGGAACCCTGTCGAGTTGCCGCGCCGCCCTCCTCTTCCCTCCGCCATCGCTGCGGCATGCGGCCGAATTCGCGGCGGCTCGCATGGGCCCGCCCGCATGGACGCCGCCTCGATCAGGCGCATAATAGGCCATGTTGTCGATCATCCGGCACGGACCGGGCGAAGGGAGGCGGCGATGAAGAAGGTCGAGATCAGCGATTACGGTGTGCCCGAAAATGTTGCGCGTTGCGTCGAGGTCGCCGATGTCGGCCCTCCGGGGCCGGGCGAGATCGTATTCGACGTGCTCGCTTTTCCGATCAACCCCGCTGACATCCTGTTTTGCCGCGGCAATTATCGGCTGCGCCCGCCGCTTCCGGCGACCCCGGGCGCCGAATGCGTCGGCCGCGTCGTCGCCGTCGGGTCCGGCGTCACCGACATTCGCCCCGGCGATCTCGTTGCCAATATGCAACGCGAGAATTGGGTGCAACGGCGGCGCATTTCGGCATCGGACGCCATCCCGCTGCCGACCGGGCTCGACCCGTTGCAAGCCGCGATGCTGCGCATCAACCCGGCCACGGCGCTGCTGTTGCTCGAAGACCATGTCACGCTCAAACCCGGCGACTGGGTCATCCAGAATGTCGCGAATTCGGCCGTCGGACGTCACCTGATTGTGCTGGCCAAGGAAAAAGGGGCGCGCACGCTCAATGTCGTGCGCCGCGACGACGTCGCGCCCGAGCTTAAGGCGCTCGGCGCCGATGTCGTGCTCAACGACGGACCCGACCTGCCCGCGCGGGCGCGCGACGCCGCGCAAGGCGCACCGATCCGCCTCGGCATCGACGCGGTCTCGGGCGAAGCGTGCAAGCGTATTGCCGACAGCGTCGCCGATGGCGGCGTGGTCGTGACTTACGGCTCGATGAGCGGGGCCGATCCGGTCATCAGCCGCCTCGCCCTGGGCCGCGGCATCACCCTCAAAAGCTTCATGCTCGGCGACGGGCTGGCCAAGCGCAGCCTGGCGCAGGTGCGGGCAATCTACGCCGATCTTGCCGGGAAATTGCGTGACGGAAAATTAAACGCCCCGATCGACGCAACCTATCCGATCGAGGAGATCAGGGCGGCACTCGCCCACGCCCAGCGCGGCGGGGGCCAGGGCAAGGTGCTGGTGCTGCCGAACGGGCCGGTCTAGGAGCGCTTTGCCGGTTCATACCGTCGGTCGGGCACAGGCGCCGTGCATGACATCGGAACCCGCCTTCACGCTGGGCATTGAGGAGGAATATTTCCTCGTCAATCGCAGCTCGCGCGATGTCGTCGATGACCCGCCGCCCGAAATGCTGGCGGAATGCGAGGCCTTGTTGTCGGGTCAGGTGAGCCCGGAATTCCTTCGTTCACAGATCGAGGTCGCGACCCGGGCTTGTACGAGCCTCGCCGAGGCGCGGGCGGATCTGGGCCGACTGCGCCGCACCGTCGCGGCGGTGGCCGCCCGCTACGGCATGGCCCCGATCGCCGCCGCCACCCACCCCTTCGCCCGCTGGGACGCGCAGAAGACCACCGGACGGCGCCGCTACGAGGATCTGCGCGACGACTTGCAGGGGGTCGGGCGTCGGCTCGCCATTTGCGGGTTGCATGTGCATGTCGGCCTGCCCGACGACGAGCTGCGCATCGATCTTATGAACCAAGCCTCGTATTTCCTGCCGCATCTGTTGGCGTTGTCGACCTCGTCGCCGTTTTGGCGCGGCGACAATACCGGGCTCAAATCCTACCGCCTGGCGGTGTTCGACGAATTGCCGCGCACCGGCATGCCCGAACGCT
>JAJPIH010000430.1 GCA_021324875.1 Alphaproteobacteria bacterium | reverse complement strand
CGGGGTGCTGGTCAAGGTCGAAAAACCGGGTCAGGAACGGCGCGCCGACCGGCCGACGATCGGACCGAAAACGGTTGCGGTCGCCGCCGAGGCCGGGCTGCGCGGCATCGCCGTCGAGGCCGGGGCGACGATTGTGCTCGATCGGGCCGAGGTTGTCGCCGCCGCCGACCGCGTCGGGCTTTTCGTGGTCGGCATTTCCCGCCCGTGAGCGCGGCGGCGTTGCCGGCAGCCTCGCAACCTTTTCTTTTTGTGATCGCCGGAGAGCCGTCGGGCGATGCGCTGGGTGCGGCGCTGATCCGCGGCCTGCGCGCCCGCACCGGAGGCCGCTTGCGGGTCGCCGGCATCGGCGGCGAACGCATGGCCGCGGAAGGTGTGGCGAGCCTTGTGCCGCTGCGCGACCTGGCCATCGGCGGGGTCGCCGAAGTGGTACCGCGCGCACCGGTCATCTTGCGCCGGGTGCGCGAGACCGTGGCGGCGGTGCGTGCCATGCGCCCCGACGCGGTCGTCACGATCGACAGCTCGGGCTTTGCCTGGCGCGTCGCCCAGCGCCTGCGGCGCGCCGGCGAAACCCTGCCGCTGATCCATTATGTCGCGCCGATGGTCTGGGCATGGCGCGCCGGGCGGGCGCGGCGCATGGCCCGCTGGTACGATCATCTGATGGCGCTGCTGCCGTTCGAGCTGCCCTATTTCGAGCGGGTCGGGCTGGCCTGCAGTTATGTCGGCCATCCGGTTCTCGACAGCGGCGCCGATCGCGGCTCGGGCGACCGGATCCGCCGGGGCTACGGCATCGACCCGGCAACCCTGGTGCTGAGCGTATTGCCGGGCAGCCGCGCCGGCGAGGTGCAGCGATTGCTGCCGCTGTTCGGCGAGGCCTTGCGCCGGATCGAAGCCGCTCGCGGGCGGTTTCGGGTCGTGGTGCCGACGGTCGCGACGGTGGCGGCGGCGGTCGCGGCGGGCGTGCGTGGCTGGCCCGGCGAACCGATCGTGATCGGCGAGCCGGAACACAAATATGACGCGTTTGCCGCCAGCCGGGTGGCGCTGGCCGCCTCCGGCTCGGTCGCTCTCGAACTGGCGATGGCGCGGTTGCCAATGCTGGTCTGCTATCGCCTGAGCCCGCTGACCGAGGCGCTGCTCGACCGGGTCGTCAAGGTGCGCCAGGTTAACCTGGTCAACCTGCTGCTCGACCGTCCGCTGGTGCCGGAGTTGTTGCGCCACAACTGCACCGCGGCACGGATCGCCGAGGAAGCGTTGCGGCTGATCGATGATCAGCAGCTGCGAGCGGCCCATCTTGCAGGGTATGATCAGGCGCTGCAGCGCCTCGGAGCGGGCGGGCAATCGCCGAGCCTGCGCGCCGCCGACCAGGTGCTCGCCGTTCTCGCGGCGCGTCGGCGTGGCGACCTCGCCGCCCGACCCCGTTCCTTAGGCAATGGAGGAATTCACAATGACGGCAACCCAGACCCTCGAGACCGCTCACCCGGCACCCGAAACCGAAAGGTACCGCTATCTGCACACGATGATCCGGGTCCGTGATCTCGACAAATCTCTGGATTTCTATACCCGGCTGCTCGGCATGAAATTGTTGCGCAAGCGCGACTATCCGACCGGCAAATTCACGCTCGCCTTTGTCGGCTATGGTGACGAAGCTGAAAATACCGTGCTCGAACTGACGCACAATTGGGAGCAGGCGGAGCCCTATACGCTCGGCAGCGCATTTGGCCATCTCGCGCTTGGCGTTCCCGACGTTCACAAGGCGTGCGAGCGGCTCGCCGCCGAGGGGGTCAAAATCCCGCGCCCGGCCGGGCCGATGGCCCATGGCGGCTCGGTCATCGCCTTTATCGAAGATCCGGACGGCTATCGCATCGAGCTGGTGCAGCGCCCCTAGCGGCGCAGGGTGCAAGCGCCGGCGGGCGGGTTAAAAGCCCGGCATTGCGGCGCAACGCGGTCCCCACCGGAGGCCGCGAGCGCCGCGACAAAGGCCGCGACCTCGGCCGGGCGCCGCAAGATGATGCGGGTTCCGGTGAATTGCCGAAGGGCGGCGAGATGGCGCGGCCGGGTGTGGCGGCGATAGCGGCAAACATAGCCCAAAAACGCCCAATCGAGCCGCTCCACGCACCCGGGCGCCATGTCGCTGCGGGTCTGGCCATAGGTCGAGGCCACCCGCCGCAGCACCCGGACAAGGCAGCGCCAGGTCGAAAAGTCGAGAAAGATCACGGTGTCGGCCGCTAACAGCCGCAAGGCAAGGGTGCGGCCGAAATTGCCGTCCATGACCCATCGCGGTTCGCGGAGCAGCGCGGCGAGTTGGCGCTCCCAAATTTCCGGTTCCGGTTCCCGCCACCCGGGGCGCCAGTAATGCTGATCGAGATGGACGACGGGAATGCCGGTGAGCGCCCCAATCTGGCGGGCCAGGGTCGATTTTCCGGCGCCCGAACCGCCGAGGACCAGGATCCGCTTCACCGGCGATTTCCCCATTGGTGCAAGCCGTTCGCGCGGCTTTTCGGCGGCGGCCGGGGGTCCGGCGTCGCCCCGGATCGTCGCGTCGCCAGCCGTCCTCTCCGCCGACCTGCCAGCGGCGGTCGGCGCCGGAATTCGCTTCAAATTTTAGCGAATTCTACGCCAAATTTGGCGCGGCATCGGATATTTCCGCGGTGAGCCAACCCGGAGCTTGGCCGATGCCGGCCCTCTTATTGTTGGGAATTGCGTTGTGGGCGATGGACCTTGTGCTCGGCAGCGTCGGCGTCTTTATAGCCGTTATCAGCTGGTCGGTCCCGGCTGTCGGCGGTGACGCGGCGGTGCTGCTCGCCGCGGCCCTCGCCATCAACTATTTCCTGTCGCGGCCAAGCCGCTGACCCGCGGCCGGCACTGCCGCCGGCACGAACCTGCGCAGCGGCGGCGCCGCGAGAGGACGCGGCTGCCGCCCCGTGACGACCGGCTCGGTGCTCGCCTTTGCGCGCGCGGCTCAGGCGTTGGCCCCGCGCTGCGCGTGCCAATAGGTGTTGCGCAACACGCGGCCCGGGAGCGCACCGGTGTGCTTGCCTTCGCGGTACAGCTCTTCGCCGTTGACGATCGTGGCAAAGACGCCTTCGGCCGGCTCGCGGATGCGCCAGGCGCCCAGCGGGAAGTCGCGCACCACCATTTCGGGGCCGCATTTGACCGTTGCCGGGTCAAAGATCACGACGTCGGCGGCAAGACCGGGGCGCAGCAACCCACGGTCGTAGATCCCGAACACCGAGGCCGAATCAAAGGTCAACCGGCGCACCGCCTGTTCGAGGCTCATGACCTGCTTCTCGCGCACCCATTCGCCCAACAGCTTGGTCAAATAGCCGTAGCCGCCGTGGAACTGGACATGCGCACCGCCGTCGCCGAGCCCGATGACCGCGTTGGGGTGTGTCAGGATCTTGGTCAAGGCCTCGTCGTCGACATTGTTCTCGGCCTGCAGGAACCGGGTTTCGAGCTTTTCTTCGACAACGAGATCGAGAAAGGCGTCGATCACCCGCTTGCCCTGGGCTTCAGCGATCTGGCCGATCGTCTTGAACTGCATCCATTTGTTCTTTTCGAGCACCGGCTCGTTGACCCACATGTAGTTCCACCAGACCTTCGAGAAACCGACCGCGGTGTCGGGTTTGTTGACCACCGCTTCGTCGTGCAATTTGGCGCGGATCTCGGGG
>JAJPIH010000417.1 GCA_021324875.1 Alphaproteobacteria bacterium | reverse complement strand
GCGAGGCGCTGACCGCACCCCGCCTCGCGGCCCTGGCCGGGCTCGACGACGCCGGCTTTCGCCGGCTGTTTTCCGGCTCGCCGATCAAGCGCACCGGGCGCGACCGGGTTGTGCGCAACGTGCTGATCGCGATCGGCAATGCCGGCGCCGAGAATGCCGCACCCGAACTGCTGGCGGCGGTCCTGCACGGCCTCGACGATCCGGCCCCATTGGTTCGGGCAAGCGCGGTGTGGGCGCTTTCACGGCTGTCGCCGCCGCGGTTTCGCGCCGAACGCGACGGCCGTCTCGGCGGAGAAGACGACCCGCTGGTCGTCGCGGAATTGCGGCGCGAGCCGCGGCTCGATTGACGCTACGCGATGGTTGCGTTTGCCACACTCGCCCGGCACACTCGGCGCACAGGATCAAGTGCCCGGGTTCGGCATGCGCAACTCTGTTCTCGCCCTATCGCTGTGCCTTGCTGCCGTGGGCTGCACCCCGGCCATTCCGATCGAAAGCGATTTCGGGGTCAGCGCGTTGCGCGCCGACCAGAGCATTCCGCCCGAATTTGTCGCCTTCAACCGCTACGACCCTCGCGTCAACGGTCTGCTTGCCGAGCAAAGCTGTGCAACCCCGAACGAAGCCCAATATGTGAAGGCGCTGGCGGCCGTCCCCGGCGAGATCCTGACCCAGGCGACGCGCTGCCAAACCTATCAGCCCTGGTTTGCGCCCGCTTACGGCGCCCGGCCGGCACAGTAGCCCAAAACCGCGGCCCTCGGCGGCGCGCCTTTCGGGCGCGGCGGCGGTGTGCGCGGCATAGGTCAACGTTGGCGGAAGCCGGGCGGGCAACGGCGGCGGCGCTGCGATGGCGGAGAAGTGAGCGATGGCGAGGCAACCCGGCAGCACGACCGAAGACGACATTACCAACGAGGTCGTGGCGCGCTTTGCGGCCACCCCCGACCCGCGGCTCAGGCAAATCATGCTGAGCCTGATCCGCCACCTTCACGCCTTCGTCAAGGAGGTCGAGCTGACCGAGGCGGAGTGGTTCTCGGCGATCGAGATCCTGACCCGCGCCGGCCATCTGTCCGACGACAAGCGACAGGAATTCATCCTGTTTTCCGACACGCTCGGGGTCTCGATGGTGGTCGACCTGATCAATCACCGCAAGCCCGACGGGGCCACCGAATCAACCGTGTTCGGTCCGTTTCACCGGCTCAACGCACCCGAGATGCCCTATGGCGGCAATATCGCCCATCTCGACAAGACCGGCACGCCCGCGCTGATCGCCGGGCGGGTTCTCGATCTCGACGGGCGGCCGATCGTCGGCGCGCTGCTCGATGTCTGGCAGGCGCAAACCAGCGGGCTTTACGATTCGCAGGACCCGAACCTGGCCGCAATGCATATGCGCGGCAAATTCCGCAGCGACGCCGAAGGCCGCTATCTGGTGCGCACGGTGCGGCCGGTTCATTACCCCATACCGTCCGACGGTCCGGTCGGCGCCATGCTGCGCGCCACCGGCCGTCATCCGTGGCGTCCGGCGCACATTCATTTTGTCGTGTCGGCCGAGGGCTATGAGCCGGTGACGACGCATATTTTCGACAGCGCCGACGAGTACCTCGCCAGTGATGCGGTGTTTGCGGTCAAGCAGTCGCTGATTTGCGATTTCGAGCGCCACGAGGCGGCCGAGGGCGCGGCGCTGCGGCTCGGCATCGCGCCGCCCTATTACACGGCCCGGTTCGATTTCTGCCTGAAGCCGGCCTCGGGCGCGGCCACCGTCCTCGACGCCCAGCAGCGGCTGGCGGCGCTCGGGGCGGGTTGAGCCGCGGGCACATTTTCGGGCGTCGTCGGGCGCCGGGCCGGCTGGTAGGGGTGTTGGCGAAGGAGGTTGGTGTGGCGGACAGTCTGGTGGTCGGGCTCTACCCGTCGTGGGGGATCGCTCTCGACGCGTGTCATCGGTTGCACACCGAGGGATTTGCCGAAGACCATGTGGCGCTGCGTGTGCTCAAAGAAGCGGGGCCTGCGACCCGCGTGGCCGAGGCCGAATTGCCGCGGATGCGGCTCGACCCCTCGGCTCTCGAAGCCGCGCAAAGCCGCTTCGCCCGCCTGATCGGCAATGGCGAGACCGCGGTCTTTGTCCGGGTGGCCGACGACGACGAAGCGGCGGCGGCGACGCTGATCCTGTCGCACTACCTGCCGCTGGCGGTCGAGACCTTGGTCAGCGTCCGCGGCGATCGATAGCGAACAGGCCGGGCCCGGTCACAAACAGGCACAGCCAGCCGCCGGCAATCGCAATGTTCTTCATGAATTGAATGTATTGGACCTCGTGCGTGGCGCCTTCGACCTCCCAGAAGCGATGCGCAATCAAGGCGGCGACGATCGTAAAGGCGGTCATCAACAGCGCGGCAAAGCGCGTCCGGAAGCCGAGCACGATCGCGATCGAGCCAAAGAATTCGACGCACGCCCCAACCACCGCCAACAGCCCCGGCATCGGGATGCCGCGGGCGGCGAGGGTATGGGCAAACGCGTCGATATGCGCCAGCTTGCCAAAGCCGCTCGGCACAAAGATGGCGGCGAGCGCCAGGCGGCCAATCAAGATGAACAGGCCGCCGGCGGCGGCGGCCAAGCGGTCGAGCATGCCCCCCATATCCGTCCCCCTGTCGGTCCCCGATCGGCCGCGGACATCAATCCCTCCCCCAGCCCGGGCACCGCATCTGCGGACAAATCAAATTGTCGCAGAGCCCCGTGCGGCGTGCAACCGCACCGGGATCGCGGCCGTCCGCAGACGGCCGGGTCCGGGGCCGGTCGCGAGGTTTGACGCCGGGAATGTGCTCGTCTACGGTCGGCGCCGCAGCCGACGCGCGGAGGAGATCATGGACGGCATCACGACGGCAGGTCTCGACAGCATCGTGGCACCGCTCAATTTCCTGGTGCCGATGAGCGAAAAGCCGGTGGCTTACAATTACCAACCGCCGCCGGGGGTGCCGGTCCGCACCGGCCAAAGCGTTCAACATCAGGTGCCGATCCGCAACGCGCGGCCGCTGATCGACCGGCTGTCCTTGGATCGCGAAGGCTTTGTGCTGTTGCATCACCAGACGGCGGTGACGAATTTCTACGACGAAGAGCAGATCCGGACGATCTATTACCCGGAATGTGAGCGGGTCATGAAAGCGGCGACCGGCGCCGCCCGGGTTGTCGCATTCGACCATATCGTGCGCAATGCGGCGATCTCGGCCAAGGACAATACGATCAAGATTCCCGCCAAGCGGGTGCACAACGATTACACGGCCTGGTCGGCGCCGCAGCGGGTGCGCGACCTGATGGGGGCGGAAGCTGAAGAATTGCTGAAGCATCGCTTTGCGATCAACAATCTGTGGCGTCCGATCCGCGGTCCGGTCCTTGATTCGCCGCTGACCTTGTGCGATGCGCAGAGTCTCGAAGAAGAAAATCTGATCGCCAGCGATCTCAAATATCCCGACCGCACCGGCGAGACCTATTCGGTCACCTATAATCCGAACCAGCGCTATTATTATTTTCCGCGGATGCAGCCCGATGAAGCGGTGCTGATCCGATGCTACGATTCGCAGCTTCACGGGGCGGCGCGGTTCTCTGCCCATACCGGCTTTGACGATCCGACCATGCCGCCCGATGCTCCGCCGCGCGAGAGCCTCGAAGTGCGCATGCTGGTGTTCTTTCCCCCCGGCAGCTGAGTTCGAGGCGCCGCGGCCGCAGCGCCCACTTGTGTCGCAGCGGGCGGCGGCGGGACCGGCAGTCGCGCAGCATTGTCCCCGGGAGCGCTCATTGAAGTGCGGGGTACCGCTCCGAGCGATGCGCCGGCCCCAAGCGGAAGGGTGCGACGAGGCGCCAAAGCTTGCCGGGGAGTGGGCGGCCGCTCGGCACCCGTTGCCGCGCCGAGACAAGCGACCGAACCGTCGCCTTTCGCAAGGAAAGTGTAAGGAACGGTTGACAAGGCCGGTCCGAGGCCAATACTACAACCAACAATAACCAGCGCCGGCTAAACAGCCGCAATTATGGCGTTGCGAACGGGAGGATGGAACGGCACGTGCCGTTGCTCGACGTTGTCGATTTGCATGCCGAATTTCGCACGGGGCTCGGAAGGGTGCCGGCGGTCAACGGCGTTTCGTTCACGGTCGACCGCGGCGAAACCGTTGCGATAGTTGGTGAAAGTGGCTCGGGCAAGAGCGCGAGCGCGCTGTCGCTGCTGCGGCTGATCCCCGATCCGCCGGGCCGTATCACCGGCGGACGCATCTTGTTCGACGGACGCGATCTGCTGCAGCTCTCCGAGGCGGAGATGCGTCAGGTGCGAGGCGGCGACATCGGCATGGTTTTCCAGGAACCGATGACGTCGCTGAACCCGGTTCTGACAATCGGTCGGCAAATTACCGAAACCCTTGAGCAGCATCGGGGCGCCGACCGCACCGGCGCCGAGCGGCGCGCGATCGAACTGTTGAGCCTGGTCGGCATTGCCGATCCGGGGCGGCGGCTCAAGCAATATCCGCACCAGCTCTCGGGTGGCATGCGTCAGCGCATCATGATCGCGATCGCGATCGCCTGTGACCCGAAGTTGATCATCGCCGACGAGCCGACCACCGCGCTCGACGTCACCATCCAGGCGCAGATCCTTGAATTGATGAAGGATCTGACGCGTCGGCTGGGCGCGGCCCTGATCATCATCACCCATAATCTCGGGGTCGTGGCCCGCTACGCCAATCGCGTCAATGTCATGTATGCCGGCCGCATCGTCGAAAGCGGGCCCGCGGCAGCGGTCTATCGGCGGCCGAGGCATCCCTATACGATGGCTCTGCTGCGTTCAGTGCCGCGCATCGATCGTCCGCGGCAGTCGCGGCTCGACCCGATCTTGGGCCAGCCGCCCGACCTGACCCGGGTTGACGACGGCTGCGCGTTCCGCCCACGCTGCCGGTTCGCGATCGCAGCATGTGCACGGCGACGGCCGACGCTGATGGCCGGGCGCGAGGCCGGGCATCTCGCGGCCTGTCTGCGTCAGGACGAGATCGCGCTCGGCGCCGAGATGGCGCTATGAAGCCGGCCGAACCCGCAGCCTCTTCCGCACCGCTGCTTGAGGTGAAGGGGCTGCGCAAGCATTTTCCGATCTCCGAAGGGTTGCTGATCGGCCGTAAAATCGGCGAGGTCAAAGCCGTCGACGGGGTCGATTTCACGATCCGCCGCGGTGAAACCTTGGGGCTGGTCGGCGAGAGCGGCTGCGGCAAGACCACGACCGGCCGGTGCATTTTGCGGCTGGAACGGCCGACCGCCGGCGAAATCCGCTACAACGGCCTCGACATTGCGACCCTCAAAGGGCGCCCGTTGCTGGAGTTGCGGCGTCGCATCCAGGTCATTTTTCAGGATCCTTACAGCTCGCTCAACCCGCGGATGAAAGTCGGCCAGATCATCGCCGAGCCGATCAGGGCGCACGGCATCGAGCGCGATCGTGCCCGCCGCGCCGCGCGGGTCCACGAATTGTTGTCGGTCTGCGACCTCGATCCGGCCTTTGCCGATCGCTATCCGCATGAAATGTCGGGCGGACAACGGCAGCGGGTGGGCATCGCCCGGGCCCTCGCGCTCGAGCCCGAATTTATCGTTTGCGACGAAGCCGTCTCCGCCCTCGACGTGTCGATCCAGGCGCAGATCATCAATCTGCTCGAAGATTTACGCGAACGGTTCCACCTGACCTATTTGTTCATCGCCCACGATCTGTCGGTGGTTCGCCATATCTGCCACCGCGTCGCGGTGATGTATCTGGGTCGGATCGTCGAATTGGCGGATTGCGATCAGCTGTTCGACAACCCGCAGCATCCCTATACCCAAGCGTTGCTCGCCGCGGTGCCGGTGCCTGATCCCGAAGTCGAACGGCGGCGCGCCTTTCGCCCGCTTGTCGGCGAGGTGCCGAGCACGATCAATCCCCCTTCGGGCTGCACGTTTCATCCCCGCTGCCCGATTGCGGTTAGCGCCTGCCGCCAGGCGCGCCCGGAATTGCGCGAATTGCGTCCGCGACACTGGGTGGCGTGCGGGCAAGTCGACTGGCCGTTCGAGCGGCATGAGTTTGCCGGGATTCGCTCGCCGCCAAAGCGGGCAGTGCCGCCGCCGCCAAATAAGGAGGCAGGAACACAACAACACGAGCAGAACGGGAGGATCAGATGGGATCGAGGCCTTGGTTGCCGGCGGTTGGTCTTGTTGCGGCGCTGATCGCGATGCCGGCGGGCGCGCAGGAGGAGGGCGCCAAATACGGCGGCGTTCTAACCTACATGATCCCGGCCGATGCGCCGCCGAGCTTTGATGCGCACCGCGAGGAAACCTATGCGACAATCCATTCGGCGGCGCCTTTCTACAGCACGCTGGTACGGATCAACCCTTACGATCCCGGATCGACTACCGACATCGTTTGCGACCTATGCACGGCGATGCCGCAGCCGACCGACGGCGGCAAGACTTGGACCTTCAAGATCCGCCAGGGCGTCAGTTTCATAACGGCGACCCGCTGACCGCCGCCGACGTCGCGGCCAGCCTCAATGAGATCGCCTTTCCGCCAAAGGGCGTGCTCAGCCCTCGCTCCGACAATTTCATGATGGTCAAGGACATCACCGCTCCCGACCCGGGCACCGTGGTTATCCATCTGAAGTTCGCGACCACAGCTTTTTTGCCGGCGCTGGCCGACCCCTTTAACTGGATCTACGAAAAGAAGATCCTCGACACGGATCCCCACTGGTACGAGCAGCACATCATGGGTTCCGGGCCGTTCAAATTTGCCGGTTACCAGATCGGGCAATCCATCAAGGGAGTGCGCAACCCCGATTACTATCATAAGGGACTGCCTTATCTTGACGGTTTTGTCGGGATTTTTGCCCCGAAGCAGGCGGTCCAGCTCGACGCGATCCGCGCCGACCGGGCGGCCACCGAATTCCGCGGTTACCCTCCCTCGGCGATCGACCAGCTGAAGGAGCAGCTCGACGGCCAGATCAAGGTTCAAACGAGCGACTGGAACTGCACCTTGGGCGCCTGGATCAACCACAAGAAAAAGCCGTTTGACGATGTCCGGGTGCGTCGCGCCCTGACCTTGGCGATCGATCGCTGGGGCAGCGCGCCAGGGCTGTCGAAGATCGCCGTCATGCATACGGTCGGCAGCATCGTCTTTCCGGGTTCACCGCTGGCGCCGTCAAAGGCGCAGCTCGAAACCCTCGCCGGCTTCTGGCCCGGCATCAACAAGTCGCGCGCCGAGGCACGCCGGCTGCTGAAAGAGGCGGGCGCCGAAGGGCTCAGTTTCGAGCTCTTAAACCGCAATGTCGACCAGCCCTATAAATATCTCGGAACCTGGCTCGTCGATCAGTGGAGCAAGATCGGACTCCACGTGACCCAACGCGTCGTGCCGACCGGTCCGTGGTTCGCGGCGTTGCGCAGCGGCGATTTCACGGTCGGGACCGGTGGCAGTTGCCACGGCATCGTCAACCCGCCGATCGACGTCCAGACCTGGCTGCCGCGGTCGGTCAGCAGCGCAAACTTCGGCTATTACGACGACCCTAAGGAAATCGATCTTTACGACAAGATGCTGCATGAGACCGATCCAACCAAGCAGCGCGCCGATATGTGGAACTTTGTAAAATGGGTGTTGGACGACCAGGCTCATTTTATCGAAACGATGTGGTGGTATCGGATCGTTCCACTCCGCTCCTATGTCAATGGCTGGAAAATCGGCCCTAGTCATTATCTGAACCAGGATCTGTCGACGATTTGGCTGTCACCGCCGCATTGCGGCAAGTGCACGGCGGAGCCGGCACCCGCCCTCTGAGGGGATTGAGCCTCAAGGGGAGGTTTCGGTCAGTTGCGCGATGAGCGCCTGCGCTCCTCTCTCGTCTTTGAACCGGGGGAGAGCCGCGGGGAGTTGGTGAGGCAGAGCCGCGGCCTACTCGGAGCAAAGTAACGGGCAGCCTTGCCTACCGGAAACTTGCTCACGCTCGGAGCGCAGGCCGGTTGGCGGCGGAGCCGCGGCGGGTGACGGGTGACGATATGTATCGATATCTCATAAAGCGAATATTGCTGATTGTCCCGACCTTGTTCGGGGCGGCGACCCTGGTGTTCTTCCTGATGCGGCTCATTCCCGGCGACATCTGCGTTATCCGCCTCGGGTCCGGCGGCACCAGCTTTACCGAGCAGGCTTTGTCCGAGTGTCACGCAGCCTTGGGGCTCGACCGGCCATTATGGCTTCAGTTCATCCACTTTATTTGGGGCTTCTGCCGCTTGGATCTCGGAACTTCGATGTGGTCGGGCAGGCCGGTAGCCTATGAGATCGCCACCCGCTTTCCGGTGTCGCTCGAAATCGCGGTTTTCGCCACGGTGATTGCGGTCATCATCGCGATCCCGCTGGGCACAATCTCGGCGCTGAAGCAAAACAGCTGGACCGATCTGGCGGTGCGCACTTTCGCGATTGCCGGCATTGCCACGCCGTCGTTCTGGATCGGGATTGTCTCGCTGCTGGCGGTTCTCAACCTGACCCAGTATTTTTTTGGGCAGCCGTGGATGCCACCCATTAACTATGTTTCGGTGTGGCAGCATCCGCTGCGCAGCATGTCGATTGTGATCCTGCCGGCGGTGACGGTGGGGTACCGCTATTCCGCGGTCGTGATGCGCATGACGCGTTCGGCGATGCTCGAAGTGCTGCGCGAGGACTATATCCGCACCGCCCGCGCCAAGGGGCTGGTAAACCGGATCATCGTCAACCGGCATGGGTTGAAGAATGCGATGCTTCCGGTTGTCACCGTGATCGGCATCGAGTTTGCGTTTCTGATCGGCGGCCTCGTCGTCACCGAAACCGTCTTCAACTTAAACGGCATCGGTCGGTTGTTGGTTCAGGCGATCGGAAACCAGGACTACACGCTGACCCAGGGAATCGTAATGCTGATTGTCACGATCTTTGTCCTGACCAACCTGGTCGTCGACGTCCTCTATGCGTGGCTTGATCCACGGATTCGCTTTGCCTGAGGTCACCTGACATGACGATGATCTCACAAGACGCTGCCGCCCCCCTCGTTGCCGACGAGGCCGGTGGCCTCCACCGCCGCTCACTTCCGGCGCGGTTTCTTGACTTTATCCGCCATCAACCACTCGGAACGGTCGGCATCGTCATGGTCGGCATCGTTCTTGTTGCCGGCATCGGCGCCGATTGGATCGCGCCCTACGATCCCACCGCCAACGATTTCGCGGCGATGATGCAAAGTCCAAGCTGGGCGCATCTGCTCGGCACCGATCAGTTCGGACGCGATATCCTGTCGCGCATCATCTATGGCGCGCGCACCGCTTTGATCGTCGGGCTCTCCACGGCGATGATCGGCGGCGCCGGCGGCCTCCTCCTCGGCGTCGCCAGTGCGTATTTCGGCGGGCGCCTCGACCTGCTGGTGCAGCGCGCCTTGGACGTGTTGATGGCCTTTCCGTTGATCATCATGGCGCTTGCCGTCGTCGCGGCCTTTGGCACGGGCGTGCGCAACGTGATCATCGCCCTTACCATCCCGCTGATCCCGCGCTGCGCTCGGGTCGTGCGGTCGAGCGCGCTGGCGATCCGCGAAGTGCCCTATGTCGATGCCGCGCGCGCCTGCGGCTTTAGCCATTCGCGGATTATCCTGCGGCACATGGTCCCGAATGTGGTGGCGCCGTTTTTGATCGTGGTCACCGCTGCCGTCGGTCAGGCGATCCTCGCCGAGGCGGCGCTCTCTTATCTTGGCTTGGGCGTGCAGGAGCCGGTGCCGGATTGGGGGTTGATGCTGCAGGGTGGGGCGGAGGAATATGCCGTGACAGCGCCCTGGATCGCGATCTTTCCGGGGCTGGCGATCATGCTGGCGGTATTTGGTGTCAACATCTTCGGCGACGCGCTGCGCGACGCGCTTGATCCGAAGCTGCGCGAGCGCTGAGCCGGTTGGGGAGCTGATTCCCGGTCAACCGCGCCGCCAGTGGCGTGACGGGAGACGCTGAGGCTAGCCTCGCATCACCTTGGCCGGCGTGGCGCGGCGCAGCGCCGGGATCAGTTCGTCGCTGATCAGCCGCATCGAAGCGAGCGCCGAGGCGACCGGCATGCCGCTCCAATGGGTGCGGAAGATCAGGAAGTTGGCCCCCGCCTGTTCCCAGCACGGTCGCAACTGCTCGTAGCACTCTTCCGGGCTGCCGAGGATGAACCGGTCCTGCAGCAGGCGGTCGAGCGATTGGCGAAACGATTCCTGGCCAGGCATGACCTGATCCTGGCCCCAGGCCGCATAAGTGCGGTATTTCTCGGCGAGATAGGGGCCGGCCAGCTCAAGCGCCGCCTGGCGGCTTTTGGCGCAATAGATCTCGCGCAGATAGGGCAGCACCGCCGGCGCCGGCCGGCCAAGCCGCGCCAATTCGGCGCGATAGAGCGCCATCTGCCGGGTGATCTCGGCCATCGTCGCGTGGGGATTGATAAACAGGCTGTCGCCGAGCCGGGCGGCGCGCCGGACCGCGGCGTCGCTGTTGGCGGCCATCCAGATCGGCGGATGCGGCTTTTGCACCGGGCGGCAGGTCATCGTGACCTTGGCCAGTTTGCAGACCTCGTTCTCGAAACTGACCTCGTCCTCGGTCCATAATCGCTTGACGGTTTCGAGGCATTGCTCAAAACGGCGCACACGCTGGCCCTTTGCCACGCCAAACGCGTCGAACTCGACCTCGCGATAACCAAGCCCGACGCCGCACACGAAATTGCCGCGCCAGATCGCGTCGAGCGAGGCGATGCATTCGGCGACCTCGACCGGATTGTGCAGGGTTGCCAGCAACACGCCGGCGATGCCGGTCATCTCCCCGGCTTCGGCGGCAAGCCGCGCCAAAAACGGGACGAGCTGCAATTGGCGCACGCCATCGCTCAAATAATGCTGGCCGGTGGCAACCGCGTCCCAACCGCGGTCGCGGGCCAGCCGGGCCATCGCATATTGGCCCTCAAGCTCGGCGATAATGTCGCTGCCCGGCGGGTGTTGACCGGTTAGAAAGATCCCGATTTTCATTGCGCCCTCACTTGGTCGCGGCTGCGCCGGTTGGTGCATGGCTAAACCATTCTCCGGATGCAGCCAACACCCGCGGAACGGGGTCATGGTCCGTCCCTAAGAGGCGATGCTGTTCGGTTTGCCGTCCCGGCCAGACTGATCTCCGGCCAGAATTTCCCTCCGACCGGCCGCCACGGCTGGCGCAAACAGGAGTTGCCGATGCACCATTTCACCACCAGCGACGGTCTCAGTCTCGCCTATCAGATCGACGACTTCACCGATCCCTGGGTGGCGGCGCCGGTTTTGCTGATGCTCCATGCCGCGATGGGCAGTTCGCGGCGCTATTACGCCTGGGTGCCGCGTCTTGCCCGCCACTATCGGGTGGTGCGCCTGGATCTGCGTGGTCATGGCGGCTCCGCGGTTCCGCCGCCTGAAGCGCCTTTGACCTTGGAGCGGCTGGTCGCCGATGTCGGCGAATTGATGGACCATCTCAATGTCGCCAGCGCCCACATCGTCGGCAATTCGGCGGGCGGCTATCTGGGTCAGCAATTGGCGATGAACCACGCCGAGCGGGTCCGCAGCCTGATGCTGTTTGGTTCGACCCCCGGGCTCAAGAACAGCCAGGCGCCGAGTTGGATCCCGCAGATCGAACAGAAGGGTTTGCGCGGCTTTCTTGCCGAGACGATCGCCGAGCGCTTGCCGCTCGGCGAGGTCGACCCGGGGCTGGTCGAATGGTTTCTCGATCAGGCGGCCAACAACGATCCGGCCTATATCGGAAAGTTTGTCCTGCTGATGGCGAGCTATGATTGGAGCGCCGAGGTCGGGCGCATCCGCTGCCCGACGCTGGTCGTCGTGCCGGGCGCCGAACCGATCGGCTCGGTCGGCAATTACGAGCCGTTTCGCCGTCTTGTGCCGGATGTCGAAATGCGCGTCTATGACGGGGCGCCGCACAACATCTGCGATGCCTATCCCGACCGCTGCACCGCCGATGTGCTCGATTTTCTGGGCCGGCGCTTTGGTCTCGGGCGGTGAACCAAGCGGCGCTCCGGCGCCGGCGAGGCGCGGCCGCCATTAGGGCGCCTGCCCACGGCTGATCGCGGCTGGGGCGGTCTGTGACGCGATGAATAGCGGGCTTTCCGGCTATCTTGATGTCGTCCGCATTGGCGCCGCATTCGAGGTGTTTCTTTATCACCTCGGCTACCACGGCCTCGGGCACGCCCTGCCCGGTTTTGCGTGGGGTCACCAGGCGGTCATCGTCTTCTTTGTCATCTCCGGTTATGTGATCGCCTATGTGACGAACGAGCGAGAAACCGACATTTTCAGCTTCGCGCTCGCCCGCGCGTCACGCATCTATTCGGTTGTCCTCCCGGCATTGTTGCTCGCGGCGGCGATCGAAGTCTTTCTGTTACATCGCGCGGGGCAGCCGTTCTACGCTGATTACCAGCTGGCACAACCGTGGAAATATTTGCCCCTGTTTCTTGTTTTCGGCACGGATTGGTGGTTCCTCAACGAGGACGCGTTTTCAAACTTGCCCTATTGGTCGCTGAGCTATGAGGTCTGGTATTATGTGTTGTTTGCTTGCTGGCGTTATTTTCGTGGCGGCAAGCGATGGTTATCGTGCGCGGCGGTGCTGATCTTGGTTGGTCCGCGCTCTTGGCTGCTGTTGCCGGTGTGGGTGGCCGGCGCCGCTCTCTACTATCGGCGCGGCCGGCCATGTTGGCCCCGCGGGCTGGCGCGAACCGTCTGGGCGTCGAGCCTCGCTGCAATCGGTGCGGTGCTGGTCAGCGGCGTTTATGCGCTGCCCAGCGACCTGTTCTACCATGCGGTCGGGCAGGAATTGCGCGACTGGTTGCGCTATTCGCAATTTTTTCTCGGCGATTACGGGTTGGCGGCGCTGCTCGTGGTCAATTTAGCCGCGGCCGAGCGCTGCCAATTCAATTTTGGCCGCTGGCGGCGGCCCTTGCGCTACGTTTCTGTCCTGACATTCGCGCTCTATTTGTTCCACTATCCGCTGCTGCGCCTCTTCGCCACATGGCTGAGCCCGGCGCCGCTGGCCCTGGCCGTGCTGGTCACCGTATGGGCTTTGGGGATGGCCTCGGAGCAATTGCGCAAAAACCTGCGCGGCCGGCTCGCCGCCGCCTTTGCGCTCGGCGCAGCCAGAGCCCAGCGCGGCTGATCCGACGGTGCGGGGCGGGTCAGGCATTCTCGGGCGGTTGGCGCCGGTGCCAGTCGGTCTGCTGCTGATAGGCCCAGCCGATGCGCAACGCGGTTTCCTCGTCATAGCCGCGGCAGACGATCTGAAGCGACAATGGCAGCCCGTCTCTGGTCAGGCCGCTGGGGACGGCAAGGGCGCAAAGTTCGAGCGCATTGACAAAGCGGGTGAAGTGCGCCGGCGTCGTGCTCTGATCGACGGCCTCGAGGGGGATCGCCGCGGTGGTCGTGGTCGGGGTCAGCAGCGCATCGGCGTCGCCGAGTGCCGCGGCGAATTCCGCCTTGGCCCGCGTCTGTTCGGCGAGCGCGCCGAGATAATCGCGCGCCGAGACGCCGCGCCCGCTGGCGATGCGCGGGCGCACCGCGTCGTCGATCGGCAGGGTCTGGTCGTCGATCAGGTGGCTGAGCAGAAAATAGCTTTCGGCGCCGATGATGCGGCCGGTCAGCTCAGTGTAGTCGGAAAGCCGTCGCGGGAGGGCGATTTCGACGATTTCGGCCCCGGCCCGGGCCAGAGTGTCGCACGCCGCGTCGTAAGCGTTGAGCATCTCAGCGGCGACATGGTCGCGTTCGACCGCCGGCATTCGCGCGAGCTTCAGGCCGCGCACACCGCGGCGCATGGTTTCGAGCGACCCCACCGGCGGCCGCCCCAGGGTCCGGGGATCGTTGGGGTCGGGTCCGGCGATCAACCGATACAACAACGCGGCGTCCTCGACCGAGCGGGCCATCGGCCCCGGGGTGTCGAGGCTCGGGCTCAGCGGCAGAATGCCAAACGCGCTGACGCGACCGATCGTGGTCTTGAGCCCGGTCAGCCCGCACCACGAGGCGGGCAATCGCACCGAGCCTCCGGTGTCGGTGCCGATCCCCCAGGGCGCCAAGCGCGCCGCGACCGCAACGCCGGTGCCGCTGCTCGAGCCGCCAGGAGTGCGCGCGGTTTTCGGGTCCCAGGGGTTCCACGGCGTGCCGCGATGCTGGTTGGTGCCCCAGCCGCCCATCGCAAATTCGACGGTGTGTGTCTTGCCGAGAACAATCATGCCGGCCGCGATCATGCGCTGGGCGATCGTCGCCGTGTAGGTTGAGCGGCGATTGCGCCAAACTTCCGAGCCGCCGGTCGTGACCTTGCCTTCGAGTTCGATCAGATCCTTGAGCGCGACCGGTATGCCGTGCAGCGGCCCGATGCGGTGGCCGGCGCGGATCGCCTTGTCCGCGGCCTCGGCGGCGAGCCGGGCCTCGTCGGCATAGACTTCAACAAAGGCGTGAAGCCGGGAATCGAGCGCCGCGATGCGCCCCAACAAGGCTTCGACGACAGCCACCGGCGACAGACGTCGCGCGCCGATCTCCGCGGAAAGAATATGGGCCTCTAACAAAGCGGGATCGGTGTGAACGGTCGGCATCGCATCCCTCGCATCGGTTGCGTGGGAGCATAGGCGCCGCTCGCCCGATCATGTCAACCGGGGGTCGTTGCCGGCGATGAATGCCTGCCCGCCGCCGCCCGGGCATGGTGGACGGCGCCCGACCCGCGATGCGCCGCGGCGACGTGGCTGCGTTTGACCTGGTTGCGGCGGCGCCCATGCTCGCCGGCAGCGGAGCTGACGGCGTGGTGCGCCCAGTGATGAGAGGGACGGCGTTCGGCGCGCATCCCGCCGTGACGCTCGCTATCCGCGACTGCGAAATGGAACAATCCTTCCGGCTGGGCCGCGTCGTAGGCGGTGCGCGCCGTGGCAATCGAGGGTTGGAAGCCGGGCGTGTCGACCGCGGCCAGTTGGGGCGGGGCGCCCTCGGCGTAGACAAAGCCAAAGGTCGGGTTGTCGCGTCCGAATTGTCCCGAATCGAGATTCATGACCGCCACCCGCGTCCAGTCATGATTGGGCGAGGTGTCGATCACCGGCGTGCCGAGCGTGACCCGGCCGTGATACCAGTTGGACTGGTCGACGAGCACCATCGACGGGCCGACGACCTTGGAGACGACGGCCACATGACCCGAAGGCGTCGCCGCTGTCGGGCGAAAGACCAGGATCGAACCGACCGCCGGCACTTGGCCGCGCTGATATCGCCCGGCAGCCTCGTACCACCACCCCCCGGCGGCGCCGTAAAGATCGACGCCGGTGACCGCGCGCGCATAGAGGGCGCAGTTCCCGGCCGCGGCTTTGCGTGAGTGGCTGATAAAACAGCCCATGACAAGGGCGCCCCAGACGAGGCCCCACCCCAATTTTGAACGCATTGTTAGCCCCCCGGCTAGAAGGCGACGCAGAGCCGCTGTCATGACCGACGGCCGGCTCGGCATCGTTAAGGATCGTTAACGGGGGTATAAAACCTCAGGTCGGGCGCGAAAATCATCAACTTTCTTAACGGGAGAGTAAATTTTAACCATTTTTTATGTATGCGCGTAAACTCTATTTCGTAAATCGCGTTATGCGCGAGAATCTACAGCCGGAAGCCCAGCGCGCACAGGGCCTCGCGCGTCCGCTCCTCGCCGAGCAGCGCACAAAAGCGCTGAACCGCCGGGCGCTGCCGGCGGCTCCTCGGAATCACAAAGCCGTAGTCTTCGTCTTGGGCGGGGATGAAGCCGAGCCCGTATTGGCGGGCCACGGTCTCGATGGCCATTCCCCAATCCGCCCGATTCTGCGCGACCGCCGCCGCCACGGCGTTGTGCGATTTGGGTTGCAGCCAGTAGCCGGGCGGCTTGGCGCCGGCGAGCAGCCGGTCGATCAGAATGCGGGTGCCGCTGCCGGCGTTGCGGTTGACCATCAGACAATCGGGGGCGGTGAGGGCGGTGGTGATTGCCTGTTCGAGTGCCGCGCCCTCAAAGCGCGGATCGCCGCGTCGATAGACAATCCCTTGCCGCCGACGGTAACCGGGCACCAGTTCGAGCGTCGGGGTCAGAAACGGGCGGTTGTATTCGCCGGTCTCGGGGTCCATCAAATGGATCGCGGCGATGTCGCATTCACCGCGTTTGGCCGCGGCGAGCCCGCCCATGCTGCCGACATTGAGCATCTTGACCGCGATGCCTTCGGCGTGCAGCCAATCGACGAGCAAATCGAGCCCGACGCAATGGCTGCCGATGACGACAAGATCGGCGAGTTGCCGGCGGCCGATCAGCCTGACCTCGACCGGAGTGTCGGCGGCGACCGTTTCGGTTTGGGCGTCGATGACAATGAAGCCGTCCGCCTGGCTGAAGGCGGTGACCGCGCCCGAGCCCTTGGCGGTGGGATAGGCGGCGAGCCCGCCATCCTCGCCGTGGATCAACGAGATCATCAGATATTCGGTTCGGCCTCGCTCGGAAGCAATGCGCAGCGGCAGGATGGCGGGCACCCTTTCGGCCGCTTCGCCGGGCAATCCGGCAAAGGCGCGGACAATCGGCGCGACGAATTCGTGAAACGTGAAAATCGCCGAGGTCGGAAATCCGGGCAATACAATCACCGGTTTGCCGCCGGTGACCGCCAGACACAGAGGCTTGCCGGGTTTGAGCGCGACGCCGTGAACGACGATCCCGGGATCGTTGAAGCGGGCGACGGCGCGATAGCACAAATCGCCCGCACCCTTTGACGTCCCGCCCGAGAGGACGACCATGTCGCAGCGGCTAAGGCCCTGGTCGACGAGCCGGCACAGCTCCGCGTCGTCGTCGGCGCCGATGCCGAGCGGGCAAGCGATGCCGCCCGCTTCCTCGCCCGCCGCGGCAATGATCGCGGCGTTCGAATCGTAGACCGAGCCGGCGCGCATTGGCGCGCCGGGGGCGATAATTTCATCACCCGTCGAAACGATCGCCACCCGCGGTCGGCGCCAAACCTCGACCTCGGCGCGACCGACCGCGGCGAGCATGCCGATTTCGCGCGAGGTGAGCACCTGGCCGACGCGCAGCACGGTTTCCCCGGCGGCCATGTCGCTGCCGGCATAGGCGATGAACTGTCCCGCGGCGACCGGACGCCGCACCTCGATTGCGATCGCATTGCCGTCATCAATCGTCTCGGTGTGCTCGACCATGACCACCGCGTCGGCACCGCGCGGCACCATTCCCCCGGTCGCGATCAGGGTTGCGGTCCCCGGCTCGACAGCGAGCTGCGGCACCTGCCCCGGGGTTAGCACTTCCGGCAGCAGGTGGAGCCGGCGCGGTGTCCGCTCGCTGGCCCCGGCCGTGTCGGCGGCGCGCACCGCAAAGCCGTCGACATTGGCGCGGTCGAAGCCCGGCACATCAACCGCGGCGACGACCGCCCGGGCCAGGACCCGGCCGCGCGCCCCGGCCAACGACACCGTCTCTGTCCCGCGAGGTGCGAGGCAAAGATGCCGACGAAAGCGGCGCTCGGCTTCGTCGCGGTCAAGGACCTCGAGAAATTGCTCTTGCCGGGCAAGATCGCGCAGATTGGCGGCGATATCGGTCATCGGGGCCATCCGAAACCTCCCCCATGATCGTAGAAATAGGCGTCGATCGCCGTGCCCGCCGGCCGACCCTCGCTGGCTGCGGCGACGATCACAAAACCGTCGGCTGCGATGGTGGCCCCGAGCCCGGCCTCGACAAAGGACGCAACCGGCTCGATGCGACCGTCTTCGAGGCGGCGCACCGGAACGATTTCGGTCAGGCCGATCGCCGAGACGATCTTGCGGGCGGTGATCACGGTTTGCCGACGGTAGGGGAGTTCCGGCGTGCATCCTGCGAGCCGGCGAACGGCGCGTCCGGCAAACAGCTCATAAGCCCACAGGCAGGCGGCCGGTTCTCCGGGCAGGAGGATGACCGGCGTACCGGCCGCGGTTCGGCCGAACCCGGCGGTGTCGCCGGGCGCCATGGCGACGCCGTAAATCTCGAGCGATCCCGCCTTGGCCAAAGCCGCCGCCGAATGGTCGCTGGGTCCGGGACCGGTCCCGCCGGCGATGACGACAAGATCGGCGCCGGGAAAGAGCGCCTCGCCAAAGCCGGCCATCCGGACGACCCCGCCGTCGCGGGCGATCAGCGCGCGCAGCATGGGGCCGTTGCTGTCGAGTAGGGGTCCGCTCCGCGCTCGCCCGGCAATAACCAGCCGGATTGCGGGGCGCGCGGCGACCGCCACCCGCGCCACGCCGGCTATTCCGAGCAGGCCGAGTGTGGCCGGGTCGAGACAAGCGCCAACTGCGGCCAAGACCGCGCCCTCTGGCGCGATGGCGCCGCGGCGCTGGACATTGGCGCCGACTGCCAGCGGGTCGATGACCGACAGGCGCCCGGCGTCGTCGCATTCTGCGAGCTCGGCAGCTAAGACGGCGTCGGTTCCCGGCGGCAGTGGTTCGCCCGCCTCGATCCGATCCGCCACGAGCGTCAGCGGGTTATAGGCGCCCGCCCCGAAGGTCGCGGCCGAGTTGAGGGCAAACCCGTCGACTGCGGCGCAATCGGCGGTCGGGATCGGATCCGTGGTGCGAAGCTCTGCCCAGAGCACGCGCCCGGCCGCATCGTCGAGCGCGACCTCTTCGGGGCGCAGGCGGTTGGTGGCCGCATCGATCCAGGCCCAGGCCCGCTCGACCGGGACCGGGCGGAAATCCTTCATTCGACAAACCTTGCCGCCATGCCGGCCAGCGGCGGCGGCCCGACGGTTGCAACTGCGCGCCGTCGCCCGCGTGGCGCGTTGCCGCCAATGGCCCTGGCGAAAGCGATGGTCGGGCGGTCGGCGCCGCCGAAGGTCGCGATCGGCCGAGCCCATGCGCGGCAGAGCTTGTCGTCGCCATCACCGTTTCTGTCCATGCCTCCCGGCGCTCCGCATCGAGACAGCAGCCTCAGGAGTATCATAACGCCAGGGATGGCACCCAACCCAGCCGGGTTCTACAGGATGGCGCGATCGGGCCAATCGGCGATCGGATCTGTGCGGCGGCGATGCTTCAAGAGGCGGGGCTTCGAGACGCGGGCCCGCTGAAGATGCATCAACGGCCAGCGCCGGGTACGGGCCCCAGCCGCAACACAAGCCGCCATGTTGCCGACTGTCTTTCCGCAGGCTTTCGCAATTTCTGCGGCGCCGCTGTGGTCGGCGGCGGCAGCGGTCTGAAGCGAGCGAAAGGATCGCCGCTGAGATATTCAGGCGCGGACCGGCACGCCTTTCTGTTCGAACAGCTGCTGCAATTCGCCGGTTTCGTACATCTCGCGGACGATGTCGCAGCCGCCGATGAATTCGCCCTTGACATAGAGCTGCGGGATCGTCGGCCAGTTTGAAAATTCCTTGATCCCTTGCCGGATTTGCGGGTCGGAAAGGACGTCGATGCCTTTGAATTTGACGCCCATCTGGCTCAGGATCTGGACCACGGCCGCCGAGAACCCGCATTGCGGGAACACCGGCGAGCCCTTCATGAACAGCACGACCGGGGTTTCCTTGACTTCCTGCTCGATGCGGTCGTGGACGGTGCTATCCATTGTCTCATTCCTTGTTTTGCCGGTGCGCGACCGGTAACGCAGCGCGTCAGTCTTCCGGGGCCCCGGTCTGCAGTGCCAAAGCGTGGAGTTCGCTGCTCATACGGCCGCGCAGGGCTTGGTACACCATCTGGTGCTGCTGGACGCGGGTTTTACCGCGAAACGCGCTCGATACGACGTGGGCCGCGTAGTGATCGCCGTCACCGCGCAAATCCTCGATCGAGACCTGCGCATCGGGAAGGCTTTCCTTGATCAGCCGCTCGATCGTCGCCGCGTCCATCGCCATCCCCGGTCCCCCGCTCAACTCCGCTCCATATAACCCGGCAGCCAAGCCTCGTTCGTGGCCTTCAGCGCGTGAACGGATATGGCACCATGGCCGGGGAGTGTCAACGCGCCCCCGCCGATCGTGCCGACGATCCGGACCGGCACGCCCGCCGCTCGCGCCATCGCAAGCAACTGGTCGGGCTGGTTGGTTTCAACCAGATAGCGCGCCTGGTCCTCGCCAAACAGAAAGGCGTGGCATGGCAGGTCTGCCGGCAGCGCGGCCAACGACACCCCCCTGCCGCCGGCGATTGCCATCTCGGCCATCGCGACCAGCAGGCCGCCATCCGACAAATCGTGGCAGGCGCTGATCCGTCCCTGCCTGATTGCGGCGCGCACAAAATCGCCATTGCGCCGCTCCGCCGCGAGATCGACCGGTGGCGGCGGTCCCTGTTGCCGGCCCTCGATCTCGCGCAGATAGAGCGAGGCGCCCAGATGGCCCGCGGTGTCGCCAATCAGCACCAAAGCATCGCCGTCCCGCTTCAGCGCGAGATCGACCGCCTGGCGCAAATCGCCGAGCAACCCCAGGCCGCCGATGACCGGGGTTGGCAGGATCGCCCGGCCGCTCGTCTCGTTATAGAGCGACACATTGCCGGAGACGACCGGGTAGTCGAGCGCCAGACAGGCCGCGCGCATGCCTTCGATCGCGCCGACCAACTGGCCCATGATTTCCGGACGCTCGGGATTGCCGAAATTGAGG
>JAJPIH010000082.1 GCA_021324875.1 Alphaproteobacteria bacterium | reverse complement strand
CCCGCTCGCACCGACCGGTCCCGGCTTCCGACCCTGACCCCAGCCTTGGTGACGACGGCGGCTAAGCCCTCATCCGCACCGGCGGCACCGTCGGCGGGATGATCAACGCGCAACCGGTCGCCGCCTGGACCTCGTCGATCGTCACGCCGGGAGCGATCTCTTTGAGCGCCATCCCGTCTTTGGTGATCTCGAACAGACCGAAATTCGTGACCACGAGGTTGACCACGCCGCGCGCGGTCGCCGGGATCGTACAGCGTTCGACCAGCCGCGGCGCACCGTTGCGCGTCTGGTGCTCCATGGCAATGAAGACGTGTTTGGCGCAGGCGGCAAGATCCATCGCCCCACCGATACCGCCGCCCTGTTGCCCGGCCATTTTCCAGTTCGCGAAATCGCCGTTGGCGGCAACCTCGTAGGCGCCAAGCACCGTGACGTCGATCCGCCCGCTGCGAATGATCGCGAATGAATCGGCATGATGCACGATCGCCGCGCCGGGGCGCAGCGTCACGTGCTGTCCGCCGGCGTTGACGAGGTGGAGGTCTTCGCTCCCCGGCGCGGCCAGCGGGCCGTACCCGATCACCCCGTTCTCCGCATGAAAAATGATCTCTTTGTCGCCAAAATCGAAATTCGAACACAATGTCGGGATGCCGATGCCGAGATTGACGATCCAGCCGTCGGCGAACTCCATCGCCAGCCGGTCGCACATCTGCTGGCGGGTCAACCCTTTTGTCCGTTCGCTCATTTGCTGATCCTGGCTGCTGTTACTGGTTTGGAGGACACGAAGGACTGGCCGGAGCGCGAGGATTGAGCGCCGGGTTGTAGAGGACCCTCAGCGAGAAATTGCCGTACCATGTCTCTTGTGCGTTATTGTCTTGCGGTACTGAACTATCGAGCGTGAGTTTTGGTCCGGCGAGGATGAAACCGAAATTCGAGTGGTTTTGCTGTGCCCACTGATTGGCTTGATAACTGACATCGACCGTGCACGGGGTGAACATGTTGCCCCGGCAGGTCGGCAGGCTTACGTCATTGTCGTAGGGCCACCAAATCGGGCCGTTGCCGTAATCCATCTGGCCGGTCGACATGCCAAGAATCGTGGCATAGCCTTGCGGCGGGCTCTCTGGCGGCCCGTTCGCCTGGTTTTGCGATTGGACTACTGCGTAGACTAACGTGGCGTCGGAAATTGTGTCGAATTTTCTCAAGTCAAATTGCAGGTGACCACGAATGATGAATTGCCATGCGTTGTTGCAAGGCAGGGGCTGGGCGCCGGGAAAATAGAGATCATACCAGCCGACCAGGGTCTGGCCCGCCGAAACCTGGCCCGGCCCGGTCCCATAGGTCGGCAGCGGCCCCGGTACGTCGCATTCCCACGACCAGGCATGGTTATACTGATAGGCATAGCTGACATCGGTCGGCGACACGACGACGCAGGTCAGGGTTATCGGCGTGGGCGGACAACCGGTTAGCGCGATCAGCAGAACCGCGACAAGGACCCGCACGGATCCGCGCTTGATCTGCGTCTGCGGCGATTGGATCGTCCGTCCCGGCATTTTATCCCCGCTCGTTCCGGCTCTGAGTTAGCGCTCGTTGCCCGCTTTGGTGCGGCGCTTCACCCGCTCGCCGGAAGTTGCGGCCACCAGCCTTCGGGCGGCGGCGGGATCTTGACCAGCCGGTGAACAAAAATCCCCGGCGTATGCACATCGTCCGGGTCGATTGCTCCGACCGGCAGGATGTCCTCCTCGACCTCGACAACCGTGATCCGCGCGGCCATCGCCATGATCGGGTTGAAATTGCGTTGCGAGCGGCGGAAGCGGAGATTGCCGGCTTCGTCGGCTTGCCAGGCGCGGATCATCGCGTAATCGAGCGGCAAGGCGTATTCGAGCAGATATTCGCGGCCGCCAAACAGGCGCGTCTCGCGACCCTCGGCAAGCTCGGTGCCGACGGCCGCGGGCGTGTAAAAGGCCGGGATGCCGGCGCCGGCTGCGCGCATGCGCTCGGCGAGGGTTCCCTGCGGCACGAGTTCGGCCTCGATCAGGCCCTTGGCGACATATTCCGACAGGATCAGGCGCTGCGAGGCCCGGGTCGGCGCGGTAAACGCACAGATCACCCGGTTCACCTGCCCGTTCTGGATCATCTGGCCCATGTCGGGAGCGCCTGCCGGCAGGGTGGCGCCGCCGCGCGTCGAGTTCGACACGCAGGTCAGGTTTTTCGCCCCTTGCGCCGCCACCGCGCCGTAGAGGTTGATCGGCATGCCGACCACGGCAAAGCCGCCAAAACCAATCACCGCGCCGTCCGGAATGTCTCGCACGGCCTCGGCAAAGCTCGCGCAAATCTTGCTTCTGGCGCTCATTCCCCGCCTGCCTGGATGTTCTTGCGCGAGCATCATGAGACAGCCCGACGACAACGGCAACAAAAGCGCGGAGAGCAACGCGCCCGACGGACGCCCGCGGCGAGCCCGGTTGCGGATTTGGCTCGGTGCGACCGCGTTGCCGGCGGCCCGATCGGTGAACCCGCAGAGATAAGAATGCATGACAATCTTGCCGCAATCCCGGAGGATGAACCGAATCAATAAACGCCTTTGGGAGACGCCATGACCGCCCCCCATTTTGCCGCTGCCGCTCGCACCCGGCCCGGCTTGACCCGCGTCATCATCGCGGCCTCGCTCGGCAATGCGATCGAATGGTTTGATTTTCTCGTCTACGGGTATTTTGCCGTCACAATCGCCAAGGTGTTCTTTCCGACCGGCAATGAGACCGCGTCGCTGCTACTGACCCTCGGCACATTCGGCGCCTCCTATATCGTGCGTCCGATCGGCGCGATCGTGATCGGCGCCTATACCGACCGCGCCGGACGTCGGGCCGGCCTTACCTTGTCGATCATGTTGATGGTGATCGGCACTACCTTGACGGCGGTGACGCCGGGTTATGCGACAATCGGGATTGCCGCCCCGCTGTTGATCTTCCTCGCGCGGATCCTTCAGGGCTT
>JAJPIH010000040.1 GCA_021324875.1 Alphaproteobacteria bacterium | reverse complement strand
CCCGAGCTGCCGGCGATGCTGGACGATGTGCTCGCCCGCGGCTACGACGCTCTGGTGCTGACCAATGCCATGAAGCCGATGGCGAAATGTCGAGCGGCGCTGCTCGCGCTTAACCGCCGCTACGGCCGACGGCTGACACTGCGGGTGTCGATCGATCATTACGGCCGCGTCGTGCATGAGGCCGAACGCGGCCCGCGCAGCTGGTCGCCGACCATCGACGGGTTGTGCTGGCTGGTTCGTCACGGTTTTTCAGTCCATGTCGCCAGCCGCCGGCTGTCGGGCGAAACCGAAGCCGAAATGCGCTCCGGTTTTGCCGCGCTGTTCGCCCGTCTTGGGGTGCCGATTGACGCCGACGATCCGGTGCGATTGATGGTGTTTCCGGAAATGGACGCCACCGCCGACGTCCCCGAAATCACCGAGGAATGCTGGCACATTCTGGGCAAATCGCCGGACAGCGTCATGTGCGCCTCGTCGCGCATGGTGGTCAAGCGCAAGGGCGCGCCGCGACCGGTCGTGCTCGCCTGCACATTGTTGCCCTATGATGAGCGTTTCGAACTCTGTGCGACGCTTGCCGCTGCCGCCCGCCCGGTTGCGCTCAACCACCCTCACTGCGCCAAATTCTGCGTGTTGGGTGGCGGGGCCTGCAGCCGCGGTGAGAAGTAATTGACTTCGTCAACTAATCCCCCGACGATCGGCCAGGGTGAATGAGCGGACGGGGCGGCTGCCATGGCCGATGCAGTCTTTGCGGCGCGCGTTGCCAAACTGCGCCGTTTTAACCGCTTTTACACGCAACAGATCGGGGTGCTCGAAGAACGGCTGCTCGACAGCTCGTTCTCGCTGACCGAGGCGCGCGTCCTGTACGAATTGGCGCACGCAGAGAAACAGAGCGCCGCCGACCTTGCCCGCCGTCTCGGGCTGGATCCCGGCTATTTGAGCCGCATTCTGCGCGGCTTCGAGCGGCGGGGCCTGCTCCGTCGCGAGCCGTCGCCAGGAGATCGCCGCGCCGCCGTGATCAGCCTGACAGCGGCGGGACGCGCCGCATTCTGCGCGCTCGACATGCGGTCGCAAGCGGCGACCGGCGCGCTGTTGCAGGGCTTGCCCGAGGACCGCCAGGCGCGCCTGGTGGCAGCCGCGCGCACGATCGAAGAAGAGCTCGACCCCTCCGCCGCGACCCGCGCCGACTATGGGTTGCGGCGCCATCGTCCCGGCGATATCGGCTGGATCATCTCACGCCATGGCGCCCTTTATGCGCAAGAATATGGTTGGAGCCTCGAGTTCGAGGCGCTGGTTGCCGAGATCGGAGCGAAATTCCTGCGCGGTTTCGACCCGTCGCGGGAGCTGTGCCTGATCGCCGAGCGCGACGGCGAAAATCTCGGATCGGCGATGGTTGTGGCCGGCGATGAGGTAGGCACCGCGAAGCTGCGCCTGCTGCTGGTCGAGCCGCGGGCGCGCGGCGCCGGGGTCGGCTCGCGGCTGGTGTGCGAGTGTGTGTCGTTTGCGCGCGCCGCCGGTTATCAGAAATTGACGTTGTGGACGAATAGCATTCTGACCGCCGCGAGACGGCTCTATCAGCGTGCCGGCTTTCGCCTCGTATCGAGCGAAGCGCACCACAGTTTTGGGCGGGACCTGGTCTCCGAAACCTGGGAATTGGTCTTGCCGGCAGTCGGTTAGCGCACGGGACGCAGGCGACCCGCCGGCGATCCGGGTGATCGGGTCGCCCGCACATCACGCGCGGGGTGCGATGCGGCCGCCGCCCAAACCGCCCCAGGATCGGCGATCGCCCCGGCGGGACGCCGCGCGCTATGCGGAAATGCCTGCCGAATCAATCGACTCCATGCATTTCTCGCGCTTGAAGCGCAACCGGGCGCTACCTATACTCCGGCCGCCTTGACACGGTTCGGGAAGAACGATGCAGCCGGAGCTTCCGCCAGACTATCGTCCGTCCGAAGACGAAGAATTCATGAACCCGCTACAGCTCGAATATTTTCGACAAAAGCTATTGCGCTGGCGTGAGGCATTGTTGGCCGAATGCACCGATACCTTGAAGCATCTCAAAGAGGAAAGCCTGCTCAAACCCGATTTGACCGATCGCGCCGCACTTGAAAGCGAACGGCTGATCGAATTACGCACCCGCGCCCGGGAGCGCAAACTGATTTCCAAGATCGATGCGGCGCTGGCGCGCATCGCCGCCGGCACCTATGGTTATTGCGAGGAGACCGACGAGCCGATCGGCATTCGTCGGCTCGAGGCCCGGCCGATCGCAACCCTAAGCATCGAGGCGCAAGAGCGTCACGAGCGCATGGAGCGCACCCACCGCGACGACTGAGCCTGGAGTCTGACGCGAAGGGTCGGTTTCGCGGAAGCGCGGTGCCGGCCCGGGCAGCGCGGCGATATGTTCACAATTTGAAACAAAAGCGGAACTCTGGGGTTTGCGCTTTCGTCCATTTTTGGTAGAGTTCCGAGGGTTTGCCACCGTTAAGGACGAGAGGCATGGCGCTCGAGGCGGAGACCGTCGGCGCCGGATCCGAACCGTTGCCAATGTCGGGCGCGCGGGTTTGGGCGCGTGGCCTTGCCGCTGTCGGGCGTCCACGGCGCCCGGCGCGCGTGCTTGCGGTGGGGGCGGCCATCGCGGGCGGCATCGGCATCGCCGGGACGATCGCCGCCTCGGCCGGCGCTCCGGCCTCGGCGGCGTTGCTCGGCCTCTATGCGGTGGCGATGGCCGCTTCAGTTGTCGCGGCCGTCGCGGCCGCCCTCTTGGCCGAGTTCGCGCCGGTGACCCGGCTCTTTGCCGAGCACAGCGACGCTTTGCTGATCGTCGCCGGGGATGGCGTGGTGCTCAAGGCCAATCCCGCCTTCAGGCGTCTGTTTGGTGCCGGCAAATTTGCGCTCGATCGGGTCGAGGCGGCTTGCGGCTCGGCGGAAGCCGCCGCTGCTTTTTGCGGATTGCGCGAAGGGGCAGCACAAGGGATCGGCGGGAGTATGCGGATCGCGTTGCAGGTGCCAGGCAGTCATCCGCCGCCTGCCGATTTCGACATCGCGGTCGAGCCGGGGGCCGGGCCGGCCGGTCTGTGCTTGTGGCGGATCCGCCCGAGCGATCGCAGTGCCGGCGATATGATCGCGCGCGAGCGCGAGACCGCTAACGGGCCGGTTATCGATTCTCGATCGCAGCCGGCAAGGGCGGTTGCGGAACCGGAAGCAGCACAGCGCGCGGAGTCCGAGCGGGCTGAGCCGGCACAAAGATTTTTCGATGACGCCCCGGTCGGGATCGCGGTCGTCGACCGCAACGGCCGGTTCAGCAGGGCCAACCCGGCGCTCGGCGCGCTGTTCGGGGCGGCTCCCGAAGCGCTGACCGGCGGTGACTTGATCGGTTTCCTCGACCCCAAGGACCATGCCGTGGTCGCTGCCAGGCTGGGCGAGGCCGCGGCGGGACGCGTGGACCGGACCCCGCTCGAAATCCGTTTGGCGGCACCCGCCGAACGCACGCTGGTGCTGATGTTGAGTGAGCCCGAGACCGATATGGCGGGCGAGGGGTCGCAAGCCGCCGCGGCGGCGCCGGCGGATCTGCTCGCGGACCGCGACAAAGCCGCGACATCGGCCGCGGGCGACGGCCTCGGGCTCTATTTCATCGACGTCACCGAACGCAAGCACCTCGAGGCGCAGATCGCGCAATCGCAGAAAATGCAGGCGATCGGGCAACTCGCCGGCGGGGTTGCGCACGATTTCAACAACCTGCTGACCGCGATGATCGGCTTTTGTGACCTGCTGTTGTTGCGCACGCGGCCCGGCGACCCGGCATTTGCCGACATCATGCAGGTCAAGCAAAACGCCAACCGGGCCGCCAATCTGGTCCGCCAGTTGCTGGCCTTTTCGCGCCAGCAGAGCCTGCAGCCGCGGGTTCTCGACATTACCGATGTGCTCGCCGAGCTGGCTAATTTGCTGCGCCGGCTGATCGGCGAGAACATCGCGCTCGAATTTGTTCATGGGCAAGACCTCGGCTTTGTCAAAGTCGACCAAGGCCAACTCGAACAAGCTGTCATCAATCTTGCCGTCAACGCGCGCGACGCGATGCCCAACGGCGGTCGGCTGACAATCCGCACCGAGCATATCGAGCTTCCCTCGGCGCTGCGGCGCGGTGCGGAACTCATTCCGGCCGGTGACTACGTGCTGATCGAGGTCGCCGACAGCGGGATCGGCATTCCAGCGGACACCTTGACCCGCATCTTTGAGCCATTTTTTTCAACCAAGGCGGTCGGATCGGGAACGGGCCTTGGCCTCGCGACCGTCTATGGCATTGTCAAACAAACCGGCGGGTTTGTGTTTGTCGATAGCACGCCGGGGGCGGGCACGACCTTCTCGATCTATCTGCCGCGCCACCACCCCGAAGCGGCGCCGCGCGCCGCCGCCGAGCCGGAACCCGCGCTGCTGCGCGACCTGACCGGCAGCGGCACGATCATGCTGGTCGAGGACGATGATGCGGTGCGCATGTTCGGCGCGCGCGCCTTGCGCAACAAGGGCTACACCGTCATCGAGGCGAAAAGCGGCGCGGCGGCGCTGGACACGATCCGCAGCGTCACCACCCCGATCGATCTCGTCATCAGCGATGTCGTGATGCCTGAGATGGATGGTCCGAGCTTGATCCGGGAAATTCGTGAATTCGATCCGCGGATCAAGGTCATTTTCATTTCCGGTTATGCCGAGGATGGGTTCCGCCGTCGTCTCGGTGGGGGGGGCGACATTCATTTCTTGGCAAAGCCGTTCAACTTGAAGCAGCTCGCGCTTAAGGTTAAGGAGGTGATCAGGGGCGATCGCTAGGATATGTGATGCCGCTTGCCGACCGCGAACAAAGAGAGTACATTATCGCCGCCGCGCGTTGCATCGCACCGCCGGCTGCGAAATAACGGAGGGCCCCGGCATGCAGGCGGCATTGCGATTGTTGGACAAAGAAGCCATGGACAAGCAGCAGGCTTTGGATGCGGCGCTCGGACAGATCGAGCGGGCCTTTGGCAAGGGCTCGATCATGAAGTTGGGATCGCACGAGGCGGCCGCCGATACCGAGGTCATTTCGACCGGTTCGCTGGGTCTCGATATCGCGCTTGGCATTGGCGGGCTGCCGCGCGGCCGCATCGTCGAAATCTATGGTCCGGAAAGCTCGGGCAAGACGACGCTCGCCCTGCATGTGATCGCTGAAGGTCAGCGAGCCGGCGGAACCTGCGCTTTCATCGATGCCGAACACGCGCTTGACCCGGCCTATGCCCGAAAACTCGGGGTCAATGTCGACGATCTATTGATCTCGCAACCCGATGCCGGCGAGCAGGCGCTCGAGATTGACGATACCCTGGTGCGCTCCGGGGCGATCGATGTTCTGGTCATCGATTCAGTCGCCGCCCTGGTGCCGCGCGCCGAACTCGAAGGCGAGATGGGCGACAGCCATATGGGATTGCAGGCGCGGCTGATGAGCCAGGCGTTGCGCAAGCTGACCGGCTCGATTTCCCGCTCGCGCACGATCGTCGTGTTTATCAACCAGATCCGCTACAAGATCTGCGTCATGTTTGGCAATCCGGAAACCACGACCGGCGGCAACGCGCTTAAATTCTACGCCTCGGTGCGGCTCGATATTCGCCGGATCGGCTCGATCAAGGAACGCGATCAGGTCATCGGCAACCAGACCCGGGTCAAGGTCGTCAAGAACAAGATGGCGCCGCCGTTCAAGGTCGTGGATTTCGATATCATGTATGGTGAGGGAATCTCCAAGCGCGGCGAACTGATCGATCTGGGGGTGCAGGCCGGGGTGGTCGAGAAATCGGGCTCGTGGTTCTCTTATGACGGCCAGCGCGTCGGGCAAGGCCGCGAAAACGCCAAAGCGCATCTGCGCGACCATCCGGACATCGCCGAGGCGATCGAACGAGCCATCAGGTCCAATGCCGGTCTTGTCGCCGAAGCGATGATGGCCGCGCCGGGTGAGGCGATAGCGGCCGAAGAATAACCCGGTCGCTTCCCCGTCGGCGGCGCGCTCGCAGGCAACAAGGAAGAAATAGGCGGCGCGTGGCATAGATTGAGCCCGGCCGGTCTGGTCGGACGCTCGATCTCGATCGCGAAGCACGACACGCTGAGCGGTGCGCATCGCGTTCCGCCGGCGGGTTGGAGGCGCGATCAACGGCGACCGGTGCCGATCGATCTCGCCGATCGCGGGAGCGTCGGAAATTGTCGTCGAACCGCCCCGAGGTCACTGCGGTCAAATCGGGGCAAATCTACACGGCCACGCCATATTCCGATCTCGCCCGCATTGGCCTGCGCCGCTATTCGGCCCACTCCCGCGGGTGCCGGGCGTCGCCTTTGACGATAAGCCGCTCGATCAGGGGTCGTTCGTACAGCCATAAGCTCTACGGTGCGGCGGTTTCCGCCAATGTCGAGGGTCAATGGGCTGCCGACGATCCCCAACCAAGTTGCGTGAAGACAGGGGCCACCGGCTCGCCTTAGAGAGCCCGCCAACAGAGAGCCCGCCAACCTTGATCGCGAACCTGGCAAAAGCACGGCAGGAGGCCGCGGCGCCATTGCCCGGCGAGCATATCTGGCTCGGCCGAAGCTGGCGCCTTCGAATACCTGTCCCGACCGGCTGGACAACCGTGCCGGCGATCCACTATAAGCCCCGCTCGCCGCTGCGCCCAGGTAGCTCAGTTGGTAGAGCAACGGACTGAAAATCCGTGTGTCGGTGGTTCGATTCCGCCCCTGGGCACCATTTTCTCCCTTACCAATAAAGGGGTATATTTAATAGCTTAGCGGGCATGTCGTCATGCCAAACCGCCCTAGGTCTGGCACTCGCCCCAGGTCGGGTAAGCGGGGGGTAAGCAACGGACGGTTAAATCCGACTTCTTTATTCCCCTTTCGTACGGCTATAAAGGGATGGAGTCGTCCGAGCCGTCCGAAACCCTAGCAAATCATTGATTTGGGGCAGGGCGGTTGCGGTATGCAACCGTCCGAGCCGTCCGGCTGAGGCGCCCTGTTGCCGGATCAAGACCACAAGGGGGAGCGGGGGCGGCGGCCAAGTGCTTACCCGATTGGCCGCTGGGTTATCCGCATCAAACGGCCCTTGTCATGGCCGGGGATGTCGAGGTCGAGGGTGATCCCGTGCGCTTCAAGGGCCGTTCGCAGACCGCGCAGCCGGTTGCGGACTTGGTTCTCCGCTGGCCACCATTTCGCCTTGCGGCTCTTCTCATCGACCGGCAATTCGTCGAGCAAACCTGGTCGAGATGCCCTCCCATCGCGTCACGCCGTCGTCATCGGGTTTGCGCAAGGCCATCAGAGCGACGACAGTGGCGGCCAGGCCGTCAGCCTCGAACGCGATATCGGCGCCGATCGCCTTATTCTTCGCGTAGGCGGCAAGGAACGCCTCCCGCTCCCATCCAAGTCCGGGACAGGCGCGCCATACCCAGGTCGCGAAATCGGCCATACGTGGGAGCTCCACCGGCGGGATCTCGTCGCGCCGCTTCAATGCGCTGGCGACGCCGCTCAGCAGCGCGCCGAAAACCCGCGGGCGAAGCTTGTCGGCCTCAGCCGCGAAGTCCTCCTCGGTGCGGCGAGCGCATTTTGGCATTTCGGGTAAAGTGAGGATGTTCGTTCGGCTGAGCAGATCGCCGCGTACGACGGCCTCTTTAATCGCGGTAATCGACTGTGGACGTTTGGGGAAATAGGTGACTTCCTCATCGTTCGTGTAGAGCACGCGGCTGCGGATGCCGGCACCAGTCGAGATCCGGCACATAGTGTCGCTCAGCCACTCCGGAATCCGCGAAAGGTTATCGAACGCGACGACACGGCTGTTCTTGGCGGCGAGGCACAAAGCGGCCTCGTCGCGCGGCGGCCCGATATCCGGCACCCGGCACGGGTCGATCGCGCTGCGCAGGAACCGCGCAAAACTGGTCTTGCCGTCGCCGCCAGTGCCGTAGATCGCCAGCACCGAGTACGGGCCGGTCGGCCTGAAAGCGTCGACCTGCCAGGCGGCGGCGAGCATCAGCTGATCCTCATCGACATGGGGAAACAGCTTCTGCAGTAATTGGATGATCGTGTCGTCGCCCGCCTCGGGCTCGGGCAACGGTGCCATGTCGGGCGGCCGCAGAAACCTCACTGGCGCACGGTCGACAATCTTCCATTCTTCGGTGCCGCTGACGCGGACGACGCGCCAGTCCGCGTCAGCCAGGTCAACATAGATGTCGCCAGCGTGCTCGCCTACACGCAGGCAGGGCGTGTGCTCAGCGCCGTTGTTGATGGCAATCGCCTCGATGGTGCACAGCGCCTCATCGATCGCCTGTCGGCTGGCGCCGCGGCTGGTGCGACGGAAATACTGGCCAGCGATCCAGCGGCGGAAGCCCTTGCCCGGCACCGGCCAATTCTCGAAGTGGCTGTTGACCGGCGCCGTGGCGTAGGCGTCGCCCTCAGGCGAGTGCCACAACTCGATGTCGGCGATCAGGTCGAGCAGCTCGTCGGCTCGGCGCCGGCGCCGGCCACGCGCGGCGATGGCGGTGTCGCCTGTACCGTAGCCTCCATCCGCATCGTCGTCACCACTGCCAGCCGCAGCGGTCCGCCGCCGACGCAACTCTCCCCACCTGACAGCCGTCACGAGTAAGGCCGATGCGCGGGTCTGATCCCAGCCTGCGGCCAGCGCGTCGGCGGCATCCCAGCCGGCTTTCGCCCCTTTCGGCGGCGTCAGCAGCTTGACTGAACTGGCGATCGGCAACAGCGTCCGCGCGACTGCCTCGGCGTATTTGACACCTGACTCGTCGTTATCGCGCCAGATCGTCACGTCGCGGCGGTGCAGCACCGACCAGTCGGCCTTGGCCGCGCTCTGCGACCCGTGCGGCGAGGTGACGACGACGTGATCGGGGCACAGCTCGGCGGCGGCATCGGCCGCCTTCTCGCCCTCGCAGACGATAACCGGCGCCATCGGCTTCATGGCGAGCTCGTCGAGGTTGTAGAGCGGGCGCGGCTCCGCCCAGCTCTGCCAGCGCCAGGCCAGTTCGCCCTTGGCGCTGCGGCAATAGGTCAGCGGCAGGAGTTCCTTGCCGCCGCCCGCTAGGTCGAAGCGGCAGACATAACCGAGGAGACCGCCGCGTGGGTCTCTGTAGGGGTAGGCCGCGCTCGGCTTACCGCGCTTGAAATGCGCGACGGGCGCGGCCGGCGCGTTCTTCGGCACGGGCGTGAGTACGGTCCACTCGGCAGCGGACGCCTTTGCCGGTGCCGCCAATCTGCCCACACGAAGCGGCCGGAACGGATCGTTAGCCATAGGTCGCGATCCCGAGCATGTCGGCAAGGCGGCGCGCCGCTTCGGCCTGGCCGAGATCGAACAGGAAGGCGGCGAGCGATATCGGGTCGCCGCCCTTGTCGCCGCTCGCCCAATCGGCCCACCGGCCGGTGGTCAGGTTGATTTTGAAGCTGCCCGGCCGTTGATCCTGCCGCTTCGGGTTGCGCACGACATATTCGCGGCCCTCGATCCTGCCGCCCGGAAGCCAGCGCCGCAGGATGTCGTCGAACCGCGCCAGCGCGGCACGGTTGACTCGCGCGAAATCGATTCGGTGCTGTTCCATGACGATGTGCAACCGTTCACTTCAAAGCCCCAGGCGCGGGGCCGGGATCGCTGGTCGAGCGGCGGCGGCGCGCGGCGATCCATTCCTGTACATCCCCGCGCCGGTAGCGGACGCCGCGCTTGCCGATGACGATGAAGGGCGGCCCGCCGCCCTTCAGGCGGTAGGCTTCAAGCGTGCGCTCCGACTGCGCCGTCAGGTAGGCGACCTCCGCCTGATACAGCAGCGCGTCGGGATCAGTCGGGATGATGCGGCCGGCCGGCGCACCGGCGCGGTCTGCTTGTGTGACTGGGTGGTCCTGCACTGGTCAGCCCCATCGTTCTGGTTACGATGGAACCGAACCTCGCCGCACAACGCTCCCGGAGATAGGCGCGGTTTCCAGGATTTCGAGTGGGATGCTGAATTTCTGTCAGCCGGCGTCGCGCCGCCGTTCGGCCGTTGTCGGCAAGGGGACGATTTCGGCCGCCTTGCCGGTCAGGGCAGCGGCAATGCGTTCCTCGACGCGATCAGAGAGAACGCGCAGCGGCGCGGCGTCCTGGTTGACATAGCGCCCGGTCATCGCGAGCGTCTTGTGGCCGAGCTTGTCGCGGATCAGGAAGGCGTTGGCTCCGGTCTGCCCGGCATAGGTACCGACGCTGTGCCGTAAATCGTGAATGCGTGCGTCATTCAGCCCGGCCGCGGCCCGCAACCGGCGCCAGGCGCTCTCGACCGTGTTGCGCGACAGCGGGCGCTCGGGGTCACCGGCATGGAACACGTAACCCGCCGCATTCTCGGGGCGGCTGTCCGCTAGCTGTCGAAGCTATGAAGGTTGTTCATCCGGAGCCTGGCTGCGAGGATTGGGTTGCAACACCTGATCCTCAGTCGGAGCCCCGGATGAACGCGCACAAGAATGCCCGCATCACGGTCCACGGTCGAGCCCTTCTGGCGCGACGGGTTGTCGAAGATGGTTGGCCGGTGGCGAGAGCCGCCGAGGCCGCCGGCGTCTCGACCCGGACGGATCCTTGCCCCGTGCGACCTCGGCCAGCAGATGGCGCGCTTCCTTGCGCGCCTCGTCAGGGGTTATGACCCCGCACCTAGCGATGGTGAGCCGTTTTGATCGGCCGCGCGCGTCGCGATATTGCAGGACGAAGCTCTTGGCGCCGCTGGGTTTCACCCGCAGCCCGAAGCCGGGAAGCTCCTCATCCCACAGAATGCGGTCGGCACCATTAGGTTCGGCGGCCTTCAGGGTGCGCACGGTCAGCTTCGGCATCGGCTTATCTCGCTGTCCCAAACCACGGTGCGGCCGTGGCGCGGCGACCTGGAAACGCGGCAACAGTCGCGCGGGCTTCTTCCCCTTGCGGGTCTTGTATCCGCCGCACTCCCGGCATCGGGGCAACGCCGTACGGGCATTGAAAGGCCGCCAAGCTCACGGGGGCGGTATACGCTTTTGCAATCAATGGTGGCGTTTCCCGCACTGAATCTACTATTCTGTTACCGGAGACTCCTGTGCAATGCCGTTTTTTCCCCCGATAGGCATCGACGGCGACAGACAAGCTCGCCGCATAGCGATACCGAAAACAGTGGATGTTGTCGGGATCCGGCCTGGGCGTCGGCGGTCGAGGTATTCGGATTTGCCATCTCGGCTATTAGGAGGGTTGGCGAGCCATTACAGCGCTTTGCAGGAGCGACAAGTCGGTGACCAGATCGATAAGCTTCAGCGCCTCGTCTGAAAATTGCATGGGCACGAGATAATCGGTCACAAGCGCCGACCGGAGCAAAATCTTATCTGTCGGAATCCTCGTCATTTTTGAGATGGCGGGCAGCGTCGATCGAAGAAACGTCATTCGGTCAAGGTGCTTCTGTATCGGAGTTCTGTCCTCTCCCTTAGCCGCGATCGACGTATATTCTTGCAATCGTTCACCGACCTCGGCAACGGTTCGCGCAAGCAGGAGCCGCTTACATTCCGTAGCGTAAACCACGCCGCTCTCCGGGTCCGACGCAAAGGCGTCTACATCCCCCATCTCGGGCCTGCCGCCCAATTCGGTCATATTTACTTCGCGCGCTTCGAAGCCGAAGGCCTTGTATGCGTCCGCCACGGTCTTGTTAAACGCGTGTCCTTCCGCATCGGCGGCTTTGCCAATCCACGCCAGCATCGCCGTGCTATCGAATAATTCCCCCGGAAGGCGGCCGTTATACGTCGAGATAAAAAACTCTGCCGACCGGTCGACAAGCGCAGGCGCGATCAACACGGCCGGATCGGCGGTCAGGTCGAGCTGCATGATGGGGCGTCGTGTGAGGGACAGCCACCGGTTGAAGCGCCAAGGATACCAGTCGCGCTGCTGCGCGTTCTCTGGCTTTGGTTCATCCCACCTCCCGCGGGGCTTCAACGTCATCGCATCGTAGGCGTGCTCGGCATCAGCGGCCCCGACCTTTTTAAGGTAGCCAAGCACGTCGCTCCGCCGACAGCGAAAGAACGGCTTGCCTTCCTTGATCGAAATGTCGGCCAGATCGTAGGTCAGCTGTACCAATTGCGTCGGCGCAAGCCCGAATTCTGCGACGAAGGCCGCCTCGTAATCAGCTTTCAGCGGCTTGGCATCGCCACTACGGACGGCAAAGGCCGAGCCGTAGTCGGCTGCCGCAGATCGAAATCCGCGCTCGCCGTGCGAACGGATGTACGGGCCATGCAACGTGTCGCGGAATGAGGTGTCGAACGTGAAGGTCCCGTTGGGTTCCACGATCAGATCCCGCGAACCGAGACCATAGTGAAAGGCATCACTCTGGCTCGCCCACTCAAGCAGAATGGATAGGTTCGCGAGCACGTAATCCAAGTCCGCCGTACTGTAGATCCTGCCTTCGTTTAGCGGCGATACACATATTGCCATTTCGCAGATCACGCGGCCGGAAAGCGCCGCCATCGCGCGCTCGCCCTCCCTTTCATTCGCCGCGTCAATAATTTCCGTTTGATCGTCGTAGAGGGCGAGGAGGGCCTGGGCGGTCAGACGCCACGTCGCGCCGTCACGCGAGATCGCGTATTCATTCGACACGGCGCGCTCGACGACACTGTATCGGTCCAAATCGCGCAACCGCACCCGGAGGCGTTTCCAAATCACCGTCACGCAGTCATTGAGCAGTTAGTTCGCCTGTTCTTTGGGAACCGCGCCGGGTGGGCCGGTCCAGCCCCCCTCTCGCGCCAGATCGAGCCAACTCGCCGCCCTGTCTTCCGGCTGCACGAAGCGGGGAGCACCTCGTTCGAGAGCCGCAAACAGCATCTCGCGAGCGTTCTCCGCGGGGACGGTATGGAAAAAACGGGACTGATCATCTTTGACGATTTGGGCCGTCAGGCCGCCGCGTGTGCCTCCATCGAGCACCGAACCGGTCAGGGCAGATGCGCCAGCGATCAGCGCTTCTACCATTAAGCGGTCGCCGGAATTCCGTTCGCTTGCGAAGGAGCGCAGATAAGCCGGCGCGCAAGCGAGATGTATTTCACCATCGTTGATTTGGACGATTGGCCCGACCGGCTTGTCGGCTTTTTCAGTTGGTCGGCCCGAAAATTGGTCTATATCCGGAAATGTGAGCCGAACCGTGATTGGCCGCGTCTGCAATCCCGAAACTTCCGCCTCAAGCACCGGCGCCGTCCGTACAAGCCAGTTCAGCACAAGTTCCCAGACCTGACAGATGACGGGGATCGTCGGGGTGCTCCGTACAGCGGACCCACCACGGGCGAATATCGGTCTCAACGCACGCGAGCAGCTCGCCGGACGCCATATGTGACAGGGCTAACGTAGATTGGAAGGTCCTGCACCTGATTGAAAAACGGCTTCGTTGTATGCCCCTGGACCGGCAGGTAGCCGGGGGTTTTGGTGAATAACGCGGCATGATGGTCTACGGAAGACCGGAGCCGCCGCCTAATTGCCGTCAAATAATCGGTACCGAGTTCTACGACATCCTTGGTCATCTCCTTGGAAACGAGAGCGTAATTCACCTTTTCCGCATAGCCATAGAGTTAATAAATCCATTGGCGTTAACGAAATACGTGTCGCGCTTCTCCAGTAGCTCATTCTCTCGATCGAGCAACTTCCAGGCGCGCAAAGCATCCATCTCGGTATCCCATGAAAGCATCATGAAATCCGAGATCCGGAGCGCAAGGCGTTCCCACCGTGCCGGCGCTTCACCGAAACCGATAAAAAAGCCGCGGCCAGCGCCGCCATGCACGACGAGGGTCATCCCCCGTTGGTAATCCCAGCGCTTGGCAATTTCGAATGCTGTCTTATCAAGGCGTTCCGTCACGGTATCGGGGATATGTTCGATGCTCTGCAGGCCTTCCGTTAGCACCGGTTCAAGGGTGTCGGGCAGAAAGACCACATGCACATACGCCCCCTCGTCGAAGCGTCCGACGAATTCCTGTGGAGCGGGTTCCTCGACCGGATTGAGCTCTCGAATATCCCATCCAACCCGGCCGTAGCGGCTCACCTCCTCGAACTGATAATCATGTATCAGGGTTTCGAGGGCATCAAGCCTACCCGCAGCGGCGGCGCTTTCAATCATGAACCGACGGATCGCCGCGCTGACGGCCGTCGGCAACGCAAGCAGAACGCTCTTCTCCGTAAAAACGAGCGGGTGCCGTTCGAGCGTCGTGTGTCCGATGGTCTCATCGGCGAGCGACGGGACCATCTCAGGCTCGAATCTAAACGGCCGGAGGGCGCGAGAGCCAATCCCCATCGCGCGGAGCTTGTCGAAGCTGAATAAGACATGGCCGCTAGCCACGCCGGCTGTGCTTTGAACGATGCGGAGAGGCTGCCGTGGCCGGCCGTTCGAGGGCGTGAATCTAGGCAGGCCGGCGCGCGCCGCGACGGCCTCACTTAATTTCAGCAGCGCATTCACGGAATGGGCTACGGGCCTCTTCCAGTCTTCGTGCAAGCGCAGGACTGCAAGGGGGAACGCCTGCAACGCGGAGTCATTTTCGTACCAGCCGGCGTCGAAAGTCCGGGCGTTTCCGAACCAGGTCACGACATTTGAGACAGAAACGTCTTCAACCGGGTCCTCGCGTTGGCCGATGCCATCTTTCAACAGAATGTTGTTAAGCCACTCCCGGAGCTATGCCAGCGTAGGGTCTCTATTTCCGTGACAAAACATGGCCGCCAGATGCACCAGCGCGGATAACCGCGTATGCGCGGGATCGTTGGCCGGTAAGACAAGCAGCCCGCAAGCAGCCGAGCGATGCTCGGAAAATGGAATTTTTGCGGCCGACCGACCAGCGTCGGGCAACGTGCTGCAAGGCCTGATAGACGCGCGTCCTCTTCGCCTTGCGCCGCCGCCATCATACCGAGTAACGGTTCCATTAAGCTCTCTTGCACTCACCTCGACAATGATTGCTTTGGGAGAGATCTCGCTATCCGGCTCGTCTTCAACATGATGGAGGCCATCGAGCAACGGCAGAGCCGACGGCCCCCTCCCCACTCAAATCGGTCAATGCAAGGCCTCGCTGTCGAAGGCTGTGGGCTGGAGCCGCCGAGTGGAACCACTGCTCAAGGGGATCGAGGCAGTGGCGAGGCCCGTTGCCGCCGCACATCGTGGTCACGCCATCCTGGAACGTGCGCCGTCATCAGCGCCTTGAACAGGCGGCCGTGGGTCGGGATCCGAAGGTGGAGCAGTTCGTGGGCGATGACGAAATCCTGGAAGTCCGGCTCTTGCTCGATCAGGTCATCGGCGAGCGTGATGATGCCGGTGGTCGAACAGGAACCCCATTTCCGGGTCATCCGCTGAACACGGATGATCCGCGCCTCGACCTTCAGGCGCTCCGACCAATAGCGCACTCTGCTTGAGAGCTGCGCGCGACCGTGCTCATGCGCGCGCATCGTCAGAGCCGCCATCGAGAAGAATGGTCAGGGTTGCCTCGACGAGCCGGACTCTCTCTTCCATGTCGAGTTTGATTAGCGGCACGTACAGCGCCGCCCGAAGGCGACGCCGTTCGTCCTCGTTGACCGGCGCGTTCGGGAAGCGCGAGAGTAAGGCTTCGGACTCCTTTGCCAGATCGACGGCGGAGATGCCCGCCTTTGTGAGTGCCTCGTCGTCTTTCAACGACCAATAAACCCCGAAAGCGCGGGGCGAGAGGCCGCTGTCTTGCGCTCCGGCGACGGCCTCTTCTTTTTCCTGCGCCAATGCCGCGATGTAATCCATCGCTGCTAGACCGGTTATATTGCGCTCTTCCATACCCTTGAGGATCTGGTCCGCCCGCTCGGCGATCGGCCGCAGCACCGGCGCGGCCGCCGGTTCTTCTTCGAGTTCGTGGTGCAGGCTGCGCACCAGGTTGAAGACCTTGGCTTCATCGGAACCGGGCTCGCGCCGCAATCCCTCCAAGGTCTTCACATCGAAGGTCACGGTCTTCGTCAAGCGGCCGAGCCCCTCCTGCGTCGCTTCCTCTTCGAGGAGGCGCCGCGTCTTATATGCAAGATCGGCGACAAAGCCGACCTGCGGCGCGTAGGCGTTGCGCACAGCGGCATAGAGCTTCGCGAGGTTCTTATAGCTTTCGATATGATCACGCAGTTCAGGGGATGGAGACAGAATCTCCCATAGCGCTTCGATGTCCTTGTAGGCCTCGTAAAAGGCTTTGCGCGCGTCCGGATCGAACAGCCGGCCGACAACCGTTTCGAGCCGCTCGTCGGCGCTGCCCTCGCCGGCTTCCAGATAGGCCGTCTTGGCCTTCGTCATCTTGTCGAGAAAGTCTTTCAGCAGCAGGTCGAGATCCTCGATCACCCCGCTCACATCGTCGCTGTCGAACTGCAATGCCTTTTTCAGCTCACGCAGGACGCCGACAAAATCGATCACCAAGCCGACACGCTTCTGCACCCCGTTGGCATCGACATAGGGCCGGTTCACGCGCGCGATGGCCTGCAGCAGCACATGGTCGCGCATCGGCTTGTCGAGATACATGCAGTAGAGCAGCGGCGCGTCGTAGCCGGTCAGCAATTTGTCGGTGACGAT
>JAJPIH010000060.1 GCA_021324875.1 Alphaproteobacteria bacterium | reverse complement strand
TGCCGGCGAGCGGCCGCGGCGTGTGCTGGTAATCGTCGCGGTTCGTGCTTTTCGACTTTGTCTGTTTTGCGACGATCATTGACCGCACCAATAAGATCGGACGCGATATGTAATGCCGCGGCCACCAGCTGTCGAGCGGAGGGTCATCGTGACGAGCCCGCGGTCCCGTGTGATCGGCTTTATCAATATCGGCCATTTCCTCGACCATCTGGCGATGCTGATTTTTCCCACCGCGGTGCTCGGCATGGCGGGCGATTTCGCCCGGCCCTACAGCGAGTTGATCGCGCTGGCTCTGGGCGGTTTTGTGATGTTCGGCGCGGGCTCGGTGCCGGCCGGCTGGCTCGGCGACCGGTGGAGCCGGCGCAACATGCTGGCGGTGTTTTTTCTTGGCCTTGGCGCCGCGACGATTGCCACCGGCTTTGCCCATTCCCTCTGGCAGCTGGCCGCCGGGCTCGCGGCGATCGGGTTGTTTGCCGCGATTTACCACCCGGTCGGCACGGCGATGCTGGTCGGCCATGCCGAGCGCGTCGGGCGGGCGATTGGGGTCAACGGTGTCTGGGGCAATCTTGGCGTTGCCTTTGCGGCGCTCGCGACCGGAGCGGTGACCCAGTGGCTCGGCTGGCGCTGGGCGTTCATCCTGCCGGGGGCGGCAAGCTCAATGGTCGGCGGCCTCTATCTGGCGCTGGTCCCGGCCGAGACCAACACCACCGGGACCGCACGCTCGGCGGCGCGCGCCGCCGGTTTCCCGCGCGCCGTTATCGTTCGCGCGTTTGCGGTTCTGGTGGTCGCGACCCTGGCGGGCGGCATCGTCTTCAACGCCGCGACGGTGGTGCTGCCCAAGATGCTCGACGAACGCCTGCCCCAGCTTGCAGGCTCGACCTTCGCGGTTGGGTTGCTGGTTTCGGCCGTCTATGTCGTCGGCGCCACCGCGCAATTGGTGATGGGGCGGCTGGTCGATCGCTACCCGTTAAAGACCGGATTTTTGGCGCTGGCGCTGCCGCAGGCGCCGCTGCTGTTGATCGTGGCGCATTCCGGCGAATGGGGGCTGGTGGCGAGCCTGACCGTGCTGGTGTTTGTCGTCTTTGGACAAATCACTTTCAACGACGCGATGGTCGCGCGCTATGCGCATGCCGAATGGCGGGCGCGGGTCTATGCGGTCCGGTATCTGTTGTCGTTCGGCGTGGCAGCGACCGCGATCCCGCTGGTGGCGTTGATGCACGCGCATGGCGGATTTACCGCCCTGTTCCAGGCGCTGGCGGTGGCCGGGGCCCTGGTGGCGCTGGGGGCGCTATGCTTTCCCTACCGGCCCGACGAGCTGGCGCCGGCCCCGGCGGCGACGGCCGCGCCCGCCGAATAACCACCGACGGCGGTTCTGCTCAGGCGACCGCGCCGACCGGATTGCGACGCAGCACCCGACCCGGCAAGGCCCCGGTGTGGCGGGCATTCTCGACCACGACTGCGCCATTGACCAGCACGCAAGTGCGCTCGCCGCTTGGATATTGATGCGGCTCGGCATAGGTCGCGCGGTCGCGGAAATCGGCGGGGGCGAAGATCGCGATGTCGGCGCGCCAGCCCTCGCGCAACAGGCCGCGATCCTGGAGCCCGAGCGCGGCCGCGGTCGCTCCGGTCATCTTGTGGACGGCGGCCTCGAGCGGGATCAGCCCCTCATCGCCGACATAGCGCCCGATCACCCGGGGGAAGGTGCCGTAAAACCGCGGATGCGGCTTGCCTTGCGCGACGATGCCGTAATCGGCCACGCAATTGCCGTCGGAGCCGACCAGTGCCACCGGCGAGCGCAGGATGGCGCGGATGTCGTCCTCGCTGATCGAGGTGATCAGAACCCGGGTCGCACCCTTGTCGGCGACGAGATAGTCGCACACCGCGTCAAGCGGGTCTTTGCCTTGCGCCCGCGCCAATTCGCCAAAGCTCGCGCCGGCGTGTTGCGGCAAATGCGGCGAGACCGACACCTGCACCGCGTCCCAGGAGGCGATGCGGCCCCAATTGTTGAGGCCATCGCGGTCGATCTCGGCGCGGATACGGGCGCGCGTTTCGGGCAGTGCGAGCCGCTCCAGCATCGCCTCGACCCCGCCCGCCTGCACCCATTGCGGCAACAAATTTTTCAACGGGTTGCTGCCGGCGGTATAAGGGTAGGCATCGCAGTCGACGGCCACGCCCCGGGCTTTTGCCGCTTCGATCATGGCGAGGATCGCGGCGGCCTTGCCCCAATTGTCGAGGCCCGAGCATTTGAGGTGCACGATTTCGACGTGAACCCCACAATTGCGGGCGATGTCGATCGCCTCCTCGACCGCCGCGACAACCTGGTTCGATTCGTCGCGCAGATGGGTGAAATAAAGCGCGTTATGGCGTTTGAGCACGCGCGCCAAGGCGAGGATTTCGTCGCGCTCGGCATAGCTGCCGGGCGGCGTGAACAGCCCGGTCGAGAGCCCCAACGCGCCGGCCTGAAGCGCCTCTTCAAGGAGCGCGGCCATCTCGGACAATTCCGTCGGCGAGGGCGCTCGCGCCGCCATGCCCATCACGTTGAGCCGCAGCGTATGGTGGCCGACCAGCATGCCGGCATTGACCGCGACGGCCGGAAAGGTGTCGAGATATTCCGGAAAGCGCATCTCCCGGAACGGCAGCCACGGCGCGCTGGCGCTCAAATAATCGCGCACCAGCTCAAGGCGTCCGGGCAATATCGGCGCCACCGAGTAGCCGCAATGGCCGATGATCTCGGTGGTCACCCCTTGGCGCACTTTGCTTTCGGCCTTGGGATTGATCGGAAGCGTGAAATCGGAATGGGTTT
>JAJPIH010000451.1 GCA_021324875.1 Alphaproteobacteria bacterium | reverse complement strand
TACCCCTATTACGATTTGTGCGGCCGGCTGTTCCCCTCGATCGGCCCGCTCTACGACCAGCATCTCGGCGGCATCGTGATCTGGATCCCGCCGGCGATGATGAGCGTGATTGCGGTGCTGCTCGTCATCAATGCGCTGCGCCTGCATGAGGAAGCCACGACCGAGACCGATGACGCCGCGGCCGCGCTCGCCAAGCTCGCCAGCAGTTGGACCGGCCGCTAGGCGCGGGCCGCACCGGCGGCTTGCACTGGCGATCGGGGCGGTTGCGGCCGTGTTCTTGGCCACCGGCGCCGCCGCGCCGCTGCCGGCACAGGGGCTAGAGCTCAGCGGCCAATGGTTCCGGCTGATCATGCCGTCGCTGCCGGCGGCCGGCTATTTCACCCTGTCGAACGCCTCGTCAATGGCGCGAACCCTGGTCGGCGCGCAGTCCCCCGCCTGCGGCATGCTGATGCTCCACCGCAGCGTCAGCAACAACGGCGAAGAGCGCATGGTCATGGTGCCGCGGATCACCGTGCCGGCGCACGGAAACGTGCAATTCGCCCCGGGCGGCTACCATCTGATGTGCCTGTCGCCGCGACCGGCGATGTCGCCCGGACAATCGGTCCCGGTCACCTTGCGCTTTGCCGACGGCGCAATTTTGACCGCACTCTTCCCGGTCCGCAACGCGACCGGCAAATAGCGCGAGCTCACAGCCGGCGCCACAGCCGTGCCAGCAAGCCCGGCCGCTGCCGGCCCGCGATGAGGCGCCGCAAATCGGCGGTGGTGCCGGCAATGTCAGGGGTCGTCGAGGAAAGCGAGGCGACGATCAGCCGCGCCGCCCCCGAGCGGTCGAAAACATAGATCGCCGAACTGTGGGTCACCTCGTAGGGATGGCCTGCGGTGGCGGGCGTAACCGAATAGACCACCCGGTAGCGCCGCGCCAGGGCCGCCAATTCGTCGGGTGTTCCCCGCAATCCGACAATCTGAGGCCCGAAATTCTTCACATATTCGGCGAGCAACGAGGGCGTGTCACGGTTCGGATCGACGGTGACGAACAGCACCCGCACATCCTCGGCTTCGGGGCCGAGCCGACCCAGAATGTCGTGAAGGTTCGACAAGGTCGTCGGACACACATCCGGGCAATTGGTATAGCCGAAATACAGCAGCACGATTTTGCCGCGATAATCGGCCTCGGTGACCCGCTTGCCGTCCGCGCTGCGGGTCATCGCAAAGGCCAGGGGCGGCAGGCTCCCGGTAACGTCGATCGCGTGCCATTTGCCGCTACCGCCGCAACCCGAAAGCAGCGTGAGGACGAGCCAAGTGGCGATCAGCCCGGCTCGACGCCGAGTGATCGGTGGCGTCCGCACCGCGCCGGTGTTGCAGCCGCGGTCAGAAGTTCGCGGGCAAATGATGCGCTTCGACAAAATGCAGCCCCAAGGCGAGCGACACGACGGTGATGAGACCAAACAGCGCCATACCGGCGAGCAGCAGCCCGAGCAGCCGGTTTCGCCGCGCCAGCGCGTGAGCGGGCGAAAGCCGCAACCTCCGCGGCCCCGGCGCCACGGCCGCCTGCTCGCCCTGACTGTTCCGCTGCCGGCTCGTTTGCGGGTCCTCCCTTGATGCACAGCCGCGCCGCCGCTATTCACAGCAAACGCAGCCGATAGCGGGCGGTCCATCGTGCCGAGGCCTATGTGGGGGCGGGTGGCGACACCGGCTTGCGGCGGCTTGCCTCAGCACCGCGCGATCGGCTGATCGTGTGGCGGCGCGGATTCTCAGCGGGCGGCCGGGCGCGGACAGACGCGCGCCGCATCCGGGCTGCCACAAGGGCGGTAATTTTTCAAAAAATCCCTATCTGTGATACAGCCGGTCTCGCGGCGTCATCGCCGTGACGCCAACCCTCCACCAAGATTTCCGATAGATCAGCCTTGGCCGTCTCCGCTTCCGCTGCGCCCCCCTCCGCTCCCGACATCAACACCGTCACGATCGAAGACGAGATGCGCCGCTCGTATCTCGACTACGCGATGAGCGTGATCGTGGCGCGCGCCTTGCCCGATGTCCGCGACGGCTTAAAGCCGGTGCATCGCCGCATCCTCTATTCGATGAAGGTCAACGGCAACGAATGGAACCGCGGCTACCGGAGATCGGCGCGCATCGTCGGCGACGTGATCGGCAAATATCATCCCCACGGCGAAGTGGCGATCTACGACGCGATGGTGCGGATGGCGCAGGATTTTGCGATGCGCCTGCCGCTGATCGACGGTCAGGGCAATTTCGGGTCGATGGACGGCGATGCGCCGGCGGCCTATCGCTATACCGAGGCTCGGCTCGCTCGCGTCGCCGATGCGCTGCTCGACGATCTCGACAACGACACCGTCGATTTCCAGCCCAATTACGACGAGACCGAGCGCGAACCCAAGGTCCTGCCGGCGGGCTTCCCGAACCTGCTGGTCAACGGCGCGCAAGGCATCGCCGTCGGCATGGCCACCAACATCCCGCCGCACAATCTGGGCGAGGTCATCGACGCCTGCTGCGCCTATCTCGACAATCCGGCGATCACCGTCTAGCAGCTGATGGAATATGTGCCGGCGCCCGACTTCCCGACCGGCGGATTGATTCTCGGCCGCGCCGGCACCCAGGCGGCGTACAAGACCGGGCGCGGGGCGGTCATTCTGCGCGCGCGCTCGCATGTCGAGGAAATCCGCCGCGACCGCGAGGCGCTGGTCTTTACCGAGATCCCCTATCAGGTCAACAAAGCCAAGCTGATCGAGCGCATCGCCGAATGCGTGCGCGACAAGCTGATCGAGGGCATCGCCGAACTGCGCGACGAGAGCGACCGCGAGGGGGTGCGCGTCGTCGTCGAGCTGAAACGCGACGCCGAGCCCGAAATCGTGCTGAGCCAGCTCTACCGCCATACCGCGCTGCAAACGAGCTTTGGCGTCAACATGCTGGCGCTGAACGGCGGGCGGCCGGAGTTGCTGACCCTGCGCGATGTGATCGCCGCCTTTGTCGGGTTTCGCGAAGAGGTCATCACCCGCCGCACCCGGCATTTGTTGGGCAAGGCGCGCGAACGCGCGCACACCTTGCTCGGGCTGCTGATCGCGGTCGCCAATCTCGACGAGATCATCGCATTGATCCGCGCCGCGCCCGACCCGGCGGCGGCACGCGCCGGACTGACCGGCCGCGCCTGGCCGGCACGCGATGTGGCGCCGCTGGTGGCGCTGGTCGGCGAACCCCTTCGCGAGGTCGCCGCCGACGGCACCTACCGGCTCTCCGAGGAACAGGCGCGGGCCATCCTCGATTTGCGGCTGCAACGCCTAACCGCTCTCGAACGCGACAAGATCGCCGAGGAGGTTCAGGCGCTGGCCGTCGAAATCACCGGCTATCTCGAAATTCTGCGCTCGCGCGCGCGGCTTATCGAGGTTTTGCGCGGCGAGTTGCTGGCGATCAAAGATCGTTTCGCGACGCCGCGGCGAACCCGGATCGAGGAGGTCGAGTTCGAGGCCGATCTCGAGGCCTTGATCCAGCGCGAAGCGATGGTCGTGACCGTCAGCCATGCCGGCTATATCAAGCGGGTGCCGCTGTCGACCTATCGCGCCCAGCGCCGCGGCGGCCGCGGCCGGGCCGGGATGGCGATGCGCGAAGAGGATTTTCTGAGCCAGGTCTTTGTCGCCTCGACCCACACGCCGGTGCTGTTTTTCACGATCTCCGGCCGGGTCTACAAGC
>JAJPIH010000425.1 GCA_021324875.1 Alphaproteobacteria bacterium | reverse complement strand
GCATGGCGGCCCACATCACCTATCTGTCGGAAGCCGCACTGCACCGCAAATTCGGGCGCAATCTGCAGGACCGCAACGCGGTCACCTACGGCTTCGACGCCGATTTCCAGGTGGAAAGCTATCTGCGCCACCAGGGCAGCACCTTTGTCGACCGCTTTGACGCCAATTCCTATCTCTACATCACCCGCGCGATGGATTACTTCGACCTCGCCGCCGAGCATGGCGGGTCGCTGCATTCGGTGTTTGCCGGCACCCGTTCGCGCTTTTGCGTGATCTCGTTCACCAGCGACTGGCTGTTTCCGACTTCGGAAAGCCGCGAACTCGTCCATGCGCTGAACGCCGTGGCGGCCAATGTCAGCTTTGTCGAGGTCGCGACCGAAAACGGCCACGACGCCTTTCTGCTCCACGAGCCGGAATTGTTCGAAACCTTGCGCGGCTTTCTGGCCGGCTGTGCCGAGCATCGCGGACTGACCCGATAGCCGAACATGGCCGATGCGTTACCAGCGGCGGGGATCGCCCCGCGGCCGGCCACCGCCGCCGCGTCCGCCGATGAATTGCGCCGCGACTTAAGGCTGATCGCCGACATGATCGAGCCCGGCGCGCGGGTGCTCGATATCGGCTGCGGCGATGGGGCGCTGCTCGGCTATCTGGCCCGGCATAAGGGTGTCGACGGGCGCGGCATCGAGATCAGCCAAGCCGGCGTCAATGCCTGCGTGGCGCTCGGCTTGTCGGTGATCCAGGGCGATGCCGACCGCGATCTCGACGCCTACCCGGACGCGGCCTTTGACGTCGTCGTGTTGAGCCAGACGCTGCAGGCCACCCGCCAGCCGCGCCGGGTGCTCGAGGCGCTGGTGCGGATCGGCCGGCGGGCGATCGTCTCGTTCCCGAATTTCGGCTTCTGGCGGGTGCGCTTGCGGCTGCTGTTCGGCGGCCGAATGCCGGTGTCCGAGCTGTTGCCGCACCCCTGGTACGACACCCCCAACATCCATTTGTGTACGATCCGCGACTTTGTCGCGTTGTGCGACGAGCTGGAGGTGCGGGTCGAAAGCAGCCTGACCCTCGATCGCCACGGCCGGCCCTACCCCCTCGATCCGCGCGGTGGGCTCGCCAACCTGTTGGCCGAGCAAGGGATCTTTGTTCTGGCGCAGCGCACCTCGCGCGGCCGCGACTAGAACCCGCCCTCGCGGCGCGACAGACCCGGCCGGGCCGGCGCATAGACGATCCGCCCGCGCGGCACGCGGGCGGCGCGGGGTTTGGCGTAGATCTGTTTTGCCGCCTCGATCATCACCAGCCCGGCAAAGGTCGGAAACCAGCGCTTGCCGATCCGCTCCCAGGCCGGGGCGGCGCGCAGCAGCATCCGGTCGCGCGACGGCGGGACAAACAGGGCGGTGGCGGTGCTGATCGGCGTGAACAATTCTTCACGCAACAATTGCGAAAGCTGCGGCATCGTATAGGGCCGGCCCCAGCCGAACGGCGTGCCGTCGAGCCGCGCCCAGATGCCGCGGCGGTTCGGGACGACGATCAGCAGCCGTCCGCCGCCGGCCAGCACCCGCCAGATCTCCTTCAGAAACGGGCCCGCGGCCTCGCAGTTTTCGAGGGCGTGCACCGCCAGCACCCGATCGATCGAGTAATCGGCGAACGGCAATTCGCGCGGCTCGGCGAGGGCGACGAGGTTGCCGCCGCCGGTCGTCCAGCCGAGCACTCCCTGGGAGGCCGGCATCAGGGCGATGGTTCGTTCGGTTTCAGCCGAGATCGCCGACAGAAACGGGGTCGCGTAACCGATTCCGAGCAGCCGCATGCCGCGCAGGTCAGGCCAGATGCTGCGGATCGTCCGGCGGATCATGCGACGGGCGACCTGGCCGAGCCCGGTTTGGTAAAAATCGCGCAGATCGACAACGTCGCTGGGCATGGTCAAAATCTATCACGCCTGGGCCGGAGCCGTGCCGCTCGTCCCGACCGCTCGGAGGTTCGTCGTGAAGCTACGCTATTCCCCGCGCTCGCCGTTTGCCCGCAAGGTTCTCGTGGTCGCCTATATACACGGGCTTACAAACCGTATCGAGCTGGTTGCGACCCCGCTCAGCCCGGTCGCCGGCAATGACGAGCTGGCGCGCGAAAACCCGCTGATGAAGGTCCCGAGCCTCGTGACCGACGACGGCGAGGTGTTGTTTGATTCGCCGGTCATTTGTGAATATCTCGACGCGCTGGCCGGCGGCGACAAGCTCTTTCCGCCGCCCGGGCCGGGCCGCTTGCGGGCGCTGCGCCAGCAGGCCCTGGCCGACGGCATCCTCGATGCGATCATTTTGTGCGCCTACGAGCTCTCGCAACGGCCCGCCGACAAGCGCTGGCCTGCGTGGATCGAAGGACAGATGCGCAAAGCCCATCAGGGGCTGGCCGCCATCGAGCGCGAAGAGATGAGCGGGGCGCTAACGATCGGACCGATCGCGACCGGCTGCATGCTCGGCTATCTCGATCTGCGCTTTCCCGATGACGGCTGGCGCCGCCGCCATCCCCGGCTCGCCGCCTGGTACGAGGCGTTCCAGCAGCGGCCCTCGATGGCGGCGACCAAACCGCCCGCCGATTAGCCCGGCGATGGCGCACAATCAGCCCGGGCGCCGGGCAAACCGCGGCAGCAGCGCGCGCGCCTTGTCCAACATGTCTGAGGCGCCGCTCAGATAAGCCTCGAAACCGGTGGGGCCGACCGAACGGCCGTCGAGAAACCGCCGCAGCGCATAGGGATCGGTGCTCGGCGGATTGAGGCCAATCTCGCAGGTCGCGGCCGAGCGTATCCCGGCGGCGGCGAGGACCGCCGCCGCGCGCCGATCGACAATGCCGCTCGGATAGCAGAAATGGCCAAGCTCGGCGCCGCCGGCACACGCCTCGGACAACACCGCCCGGTTGTCGGCCAGTTCGCGGCCGAGAACGAAGTTCTGGTTTGCGACGTTGCGGTGGCGATGCGTGTGCAGCTGGATGTCGAGGCCGCGGGCGGAGGCGTCGCGGAGCTCGGCGAAGGTCATCAGGTGAAACTGCCCCTCGCTCCACCACGGCTCGGTCGGCACCGCCGCCAGCCGGCAGATCTCACGAAACTCGCGCAACCGGTCATCGAGGCTCGGCAGCTGATCGAGGGCGGCGCCAAGCGCGGACAAGGCTCGCTCGCGCGCCGCCTCGCTCGACAAATCGACCGCCAGCCGTCCCGCAACCGGGCTCTCCCATTCGAACCGTTTGTTGGGCGCGCGCTGCAGCACATAGTTGAGTGCGACATTCAGCACCGGTGCGCGGTTGACGACGTACCAGGTCGTCACATAAGCGGTCGCCGGCAGCCCAAGGCTCTCCAACACCGGCAGCATGTGGGTGTAGGTCGATCGCCAACCGTCGTCGATCGTGATTACGACGGCGTTGTCGGGAAGGGTTTGGGTCGCCAATCGCGCGAGCGCCTCGCCGAGCGGCAAAACCGGATAGCGGCTGCGCTTGAGCCACGCCATCCGCTGCTCGAATTGCTGCGGCGGGATGAACAGCCGGTCGCCGTATTGAAAGCCGGGCGTCGTCCAGACGCCGTGATAGGCAAGGATGCGCAGATCGCGTTGCGTTCTGCCGCGCGCCAAGGCAAACCCGCCTGCCGCCTTGACCAGCCGGAAAAGGATTTCCTTCATTCGCCGCCTCGGCCAAAGCCGCCTGCAAGAAACGCTCCCATTTGCCGCAGATAAAGCATGCGGTCGCCGGGAAACCACAAATCGTTGTGGATGCGGGGATCAAGCGAGAGCCGGACCGCCTCGACCAGTGACCGCAGTTTTCGCCACTTCGAGACTTCGGGATCGCGCCACAGCGAAACAAGATATCCGATCTCGTAAGGGATCGTGTTGCGGCAATAAACCCCGGGACGGCCGGTGATCGGCGCGGCCGGCACTTCGCCAAAAAACGCGTCGGCGAGCAGCCGCGGAAAATCGACCCCGGCGTAAAGCGCCAAATGCAGCGAGCCCCAGAAGCGAATGTTCATTTCCATCAGGGAGAAGGCGTCCGAGGCGGCGTCCCAGCGATATTCGACCATCGCCACACCCTGCCAGGCGATGGTGGCGAGTTTTTGTTCGGCGTCCTGCATCATTTTGTCGTGCCACCATGACACGCGGAACGACGAGGCGCCGCCGGTATGCGGCATCTCATGCAGCCGCAAATGCATCATTCGCGCGATCGTCCGGCCCTGCCAGCGCAGCAAAAAGGCGCCGGCGCCGCGCCCCGGAACAAAGCCCTGGACCAGGACGCGGCGGTATTGCGCCGCATATCCGCCGAGCCGCTCGCGGCATTCGCGCGCGGTGCGGCAGCGGATTACGGCGCTCGGGGCGCCCGATCGCGCCTCCTCGGCGTCGGTCTTGATGAACAGGGGCTCGCCGAGCCGGCCGAGCTCGGCTTCGCTCGGCAGACCGGCAGCGAAATCGACCAGCAGATAGGGTGGCAAATGCGCCCGCGCCTCGGGCGGGCCGCTGCCGAGCTTGGCGAAAAGCGCCGCCTTGGACCGGCTCCAGGCGAGCACGGCCGGATCGACCGGCGTCGTGTATAAATGCGGGTAGGCCCCGAACACGCTCGCCGGGTCGAAGGAAAAGACCTCGGGGGTCAGCATCTCGATCGAATGCCGGCGGACATAGTCGGGAAACCACTGCGCGAGTTCGGCCGATCCCAGCGGCGGATGAACCACCGCGGCCGTCGCGTAGAGGGATTTGAGCCCGAGCGCGGTCGGTTTGGCGGCCGCGGCATGCACCCGGTATCCCGCCGCCCCCAGCGAGCGAACCGTGCCGATCCCGGCCATCGACTGGGCGCCGGGGACCAGGATCGCATGCCTCGACCTATCCAACATTCGCCCGGCTCAGACATCCCCGCCGCGGCGCGCGCCTATTCGACAGGTCAGGCACGCCGCGCGGCCTCCGCCCGCGCCCGATCACGGCCGCTACCCGCTCGCTGGGCCATGATGACACCGCCGGGCTAAAGAGCGGTTAGCGGCAGCGGGCGGGCCTCGCCACGGCGTTCGCGCCATGCCGCGGCGATACGCCCGACACCGTCGTCGATGACGTCAAAACAGCTCTGCCAATACTCACCGCTGATCCCATAGGGGTCGAAAATCCACGGCCGCTGCGGGCGCGACCACAACCCGAGCAAGGTGATCTGCCCCGGTGGCTCGGGCATCAGCCCGCGGATCCGCCGACAATGCGGCGGTTCCATGCACACGATCAGATCGGCGGCGGTGAGCCGTAAATCCTGCAGCGGCCGCGTGCGGTGGCCGGCAAGCGCGATGCCGCGCCGGGCCGCCTCGGCGGCGGCGGTTTCATTCGCCTCCGCGTCGCGCGCCGCCTCCAGCCCGGCCGAGACCGCGGGCAAGCCCAGGGCCTGCGCCTGGGCCGCGGCGTAGGGGCTGCGGCAGATATTGCCCGTGCACACAAAGACAAACCGCTCGACTGCAGACCACTCGATGGCGCACAAACGGCGCCATCGCGGTGCGCGCGTTTGCAGCAACGCGAGCAGGTGCAGCGCCAACCCCCGCTTGCCGGCAAAGCGCCGCTCCCATCGCGGCCGATGCCGATCGGGTGCTGGGGCGCGCATCGGCACCGGCCCTTCGTCTGCGCGCTCGTCCGCCGCTCGTCGCGACCCCGCCGCCCCGATCCTTATGGGGTCCGGCCAAGGATGCCGGCGGCGCCGCTCGGATCATAGCCGGCGGCGACATGCACATCGACGACCGCGAGCTTGCCGGCGCGCACCGCGGCAACCGCCTCGCCGATCGCCGCCACCAGCCGCTTCGGATCGGTGACCGGACCGATGCCGACGCCGCCCTGGGCGCGCGCCAAACCGGCCAGGTCGATCTCGGGGTCGCGGATCGCCTGGCCGATCCAGCGGTTTTCGACCGGCCGGCCGCGCTCGCGCGCCACCCGCTCCTGGTGCAGTTCGTCGTTGAAGAACGAGCGGTTGTTGGCGATCACCACGAGCAGCGGGATGTGGTTGTGCACCGCCGTCCACAGCGCGTTGCAGCTCATCAGATAATCGCCGTCGCCGAGGATTGCGACCGGCAGCCGGCCGCTGCCGCCGTCGCGCAAGGCGAGAGCCGCCCCGACCGCCATCCCCGGCCCCGAACCGATCCCGGCGCCGCCATCGGTGCCGAGATAATCGAGCGGGTGGTTGAATTCCCACATATGGTCGCCCCACGACAAGGGCAGCCGGATCAACGAGACCGGGGTTGCACCGACCGCCGCTCCGAGGGCGGTGGCCAGCATCGGCACCTCGATCGTCTGCGCCGTTTCGAGGGCGGCGAGCGGCGGCGGGCCGCGGCGCTCGACCGGCGCCGGCGGTGGCGGCGGGGTTGGCCGCAGGCGCCTGACCGCGGCAAGCAGCGGCAGGGTGGCGGCGTCGGGATCGGCGAGCAGATAAAGATCGGTCGGCGGCAGACCGTGATAATCCATAACCCAGCCGCGATGCAGGTTCTTGTCGAGCGAAACCTGAATGATCTTCGCCGTCGGCGGGGAGCGGCCAAAGGCGCCGCGCAAGGTGCCGGCGAGATCGATCCAATCGAGGCTCAGGATGACATCGGCGGCGGCGAGCACGGCGTTGCCGTCGACGGCGAGCGCGGCATGCAGCGGGTGGCCGGTCGGGAAAGTGGCGCCGGCCTTGCGGTCGGTCAGCACCCGGGCGCCGATCGCCTCGGCCAGAGCCACGCGCCGCTGCCAGGCCTCCGGGTCGCGCGCGACCCGTCCGACCATGATCACCGGGTGTTGGGCGCCGGCCAGCAGCTGCGCGGCCTGATCGACCGCCGAACCGGCGGGCTCGGGCGCCAGCGGCGGGGCGTGCCGCGCGGCGGCGGGCAAGGCCGGCATCGCGACCACCTCGTCCTCCTGCACGGCCAGGTCAAAACTGATATAGACCGGCCCGCGCGGCGGCGTCGCGGCGATCAGATTGGCGCGATAGACCGCCTCCACCGCGGCCCCGACCGAGGCCGGCTGGTCGTCCCATTTGATGTAGTCGCGGATCAGCGCCGCCTGGTCGCGGGTGGTGTGGATCCACTCGATCCACGGCCGACGGCGGGTCGCGTCGAGGGGGCCGTTGGCGCCGAGCACGATGACCGGGGCGCGGTCGCACCAGGCGTTGAAGATCGCCATCGTCGCATGCATCAATCCGACATTGCTGTGCACGATCGCCAGCATCGGCCGGCCGGTGACCTTGGCCCAGCCATTGGCGATCGCGACCGCGCTCTCCTCGTGCAGACACAGCAACATGCGCGGGTTGGCATTGCCGAGATAATTCACGAGGCTGTCGTGAAGGCCGCGATAGCTTGACCCGGGATTGAGCGCGACATAAGGAATGTCGAGGTCGCGGATCGCCGCGGCGATCGCATCGCTGCCCCATACCCGGTTCGATGGCGCCATCGGCGCCGGCCGGTCGATTTCGCCGCCCGCTCCGGCCGCGCCGCGCTGCTCAGCGGTGATGTCCACAGCGCTCCTCCCTTGTCCTGCCCTGGGTGCGCCGGATTAGGCCGCATTCGGCCGAGCCCGGCAAGCGCAGCGATCAACCGCTCGGCCGTCCTCAATGCCGCGCCGCGCCAAAGGAAGGGCGCAAGGCCTCTGGCCCGCTTCCGGCGAATTCGTCCGCGCCCGGTCGGCTCAGCCCGGAACCGCGGCGCCGGTTGCGGGCCCGGCCGCGAGATAGGCGGAAAACTCGGCCTCGGTCGAGCCGCCGGCGCGAATGAGCCAATTCCGCAGCGCCGCAATCGGCGGACTGTCCCGGCTGGCGGCAGGGGCAAAAAGGAAGTAACCGCGGGTTCTGGTGGCCGGCTCGGCAAACGGCGCCACCAGGCGTCGCGCCCGCAATTCCTCGCCGATCAGCGCCACCGGTCCCATCAGCACGCCGAGCCCCTCCAGCGCCGCTTGGATCGCGAAGTAAAAATGCTCGAAAATCTGCTCGCGCACCGGCTTCAGATCGGGCACGCCGGCCGCGGCCAGCCAGCGCGGCCACGCCTGCGGCAAGGTCGCGGCGTGAAGCAATGTGTGGTGAACCAGGTCGTGCGGTCGGCGCAGCGGGATTTGCCGCAACAGCGCCGGGCTCAAGACCGGCAGACGGGCTTCGCCGAGAAAACGCGTGCCGACCCAACCCGGCTGCCGCGAAGGCCCCGAGATCACGACGTTGACATCCATGCGAAACTGCTCGGCCGGGATGCTGGCGGTGACGATCCGCAGTTCCAGCCCCGGATGCTCGCGTTCGAATTCGGGCAGGCGCGGGATCAGCCAACGCATCGCAAAGGTCGGCAGAACCGACAGATGCAGCGGCCCCGATGGCGGTGCGCGGTTGCGCAGATGTTGGGTGGCCGCCGCCAGGCGGTCGAACAGCGGCCCGATTTCGGCGAGCAATTCCATTCCGGCGCGGGTCGCCACCGCGTTGCGCCCGGTGCGCAAGAACAGCGGCGTGTCGAGCCAATCCTCGAGCAGCCGGACCTGGCGGCTGACGGCGCCGTGGGTTACGCCGAGTTCGCCCGCGGCGCGCGTAAAGCTGCCGAGCCGGGCGGCGGCCTCAAACGATTTGAGCGCGTTCAAGGGCGGCAAACGCGTGCGGGCCATGTGCGTGAGTTTTTCTCACAGGCATTGTTAAAACAAGTCGATTGTCATCAGAACGTCACATTGACACATAGCGGCCCAGGGGTGGCCCGGCCTTCCTCCCCATCGCGCCGCAACGGGACCTCGCATTGTGACCATCAGCGCCCTTTCGCCCGCAACCCGGCCGGCACCCGGCAAGACGCGCATCCTGTCGACGGCCTGTAGCGCGCATGCTTTGCATGACGGCCTGACCGACACGCTCTATCTGCTGCTGCCGTTGTGGCAGGTGCAGTTCGCGCTGAGTTATGCCGCGATCGGGCTGTTGCGCGCGGTTTATACCGGCGCGATGGCGAGCCTGCAGGTTCCGATGGCCGGGATCGGCCAGCGCTTTGGGGCGGTGCGGGTGCTGGTGATCGGGACCGCGATCGCCGCCGCCGGCTATCTGCTGCTCGGCGCCAGCAGCGGTGTCGCGCTGCTGGTTTGCGGGCTCGTGCTCGGCGGGATCGGTTCCAGCGTCCAGCATCCGATCGCCGCCGCGCTGGTCGCCGGCGCCTATGACGGGCCGCGCGCCCGCGCCGCCCTCGGCACCTACAATTTCGCCGGCGATCTCGGCAAGATGGCCTTGCCGTCGCTGGCCGCGGTGCTGATCGCGATGATGTCGTGGCGGGCCGCGGCATCGGTCATCGGCGCGGTCGGGTTGCTCGCCGCTGCGGGCATCATGCTGGTTCTGCCCCGGGCTTCGGTCGGCGCCGCGCGGCCGCCGCAGTCGCATGCGCCGGCCGAACCGACCTCCGGATACGCGGCGCTGATGCGCGGCGGTTTCCCGCTGCTGCTGGCGATCGGGGTGATCGACAGCGCCACCCGGATGGGGTTTTTGACCTTTCTGCCGTTTCTGCTGCGCGCCAAGGGGGCGGCGGTTCCGGAAATCGGCGGTGCGCTGACCCTGGTCTTTGCCGGCGGCGCCGCCGGCAAATTGGCTTGCGGCTTTCTCGGGGCGCGGCGTGGCATCCTGGCGACGGTGCTGATCACCGAGGGGGCCACCGCCGCCGGCATTATCGCACTGCTCGCCCTGCCGCTCGGCCCGGCGCTGGCGTTGTTGCCGGTGATCGGCATCGCCCTCAACGGCACGTCTTCGGTCCTCTATGGCACGGTTCCCGATCTCGTCGGCGACCGCCAGCGCGAGACGGCTTTTGGCGTCTTTTATACCGGGACGATCGGGGCCGGGGCGTTGTCGCCGGCGCTCTACGGTCTGCTTGGCGACGCCATCGGTCTCAAGCCGGCGCTGGTGCTGGTGGCGGGCGCGGTATTGCTGACCTTGCCGCTGGCCTGGCGGCTGACCCGCGGCTACGCCGCGGCGGCGCCGCGAGTGAGACCAGCCGGGCCGGCGCGTGACGCCAGCGCCGCGGGCGAAGCGGGGGGCGGGTGAGGCCGTCGCGCCCGATCGTGGTCGCCGGGCTCGGCGCGACCCAGACCATCGCCTGGGCGTCGAGCTATTACCTGCCGGCGATCCTCGGAGCGCCGATCGCGGCGGCGCTGCATTTGCCCCAGAACGTGTTTTTCGCGCTGTTTTCGGGCGCATTGCTGTTGTCGGCGGCGCTTGGGCCGCCGGTCGGAAGGCTGATCGATCACCGCGGCGGGCGCGCCGTCCTGTCGGTCTCGAACCTCGTCATCGGCGCGGGCTTGCTGATCCTCGCCGCCGCCCGTGGCGTGGCGGGCCTGACCGCCGCCTGGACGGTGCTGGGGCTCGGCATCGGGATGGGGCTGTATGACCCGGCTTTTTCCGCCTTGACCTGGCTCTACGGGCGCGAGGCGCGCCCGGCGATCACCGGCATCACCCTGATCGCCGGCTTTGCCAGCACGATCGGCTGGCCGCTGAGCGCGCTGTTTCTCCACCAACTCGGCTGGCGCCCGGCCTGCCTGATCTGGGCGGCGATCAATCTGGCGCTCGCCGCTCCGCTCAACTGGCTGGTGCTGCCGTCGCGCGGACACCCGGCGGCGGCGTCGCCGCCCGCCGGCGAGTTGCCGGTCGTGGCACCCCCGCGCGGCACGATGCCGGTGCTCGGCTTCTTTTTCGCCGCGACCTGGTTTGTCCAAGGGGCGATGGCGGCGCATCTGCCGGCGTTGCTGATGGCGGCCGGCGCCTCCTCGACCGCGGCGATCGCCGCCGCGGCGCTGGTCGGTCCGGCGCAAGTGGCCGCCCGCCTTGTCGAATTCAGCCTGCTGCGCGCCTTTCACCCGATCACCTCGGCGCGCCTCGCCGCACTGCTGCACCCGCTCGGCGCGGCGGCGGTGCTGGCCTTTGGCCCGGCCGGGGTCATCGCATTTGCGCTATTGCATGGCGCCGGCAACGGCATGATCACGATCGCCAAGGGGACCTTGCCGCTGGCCTTGTTCGGACCGCGCGGCTATGGCCGGCGCAGCGGCATATTGGCGGCCCCGGCGCGGATTCTGCAATCGGCCGCGCCGTTTTTGTTCGGCGTCCTTCTCGATCGGCTTGGGGTTGCGGCGATGGCGGCTTCGGCCGGGCTGTGCCTGGCCGCCTTTGCCTCCTTGTGGCTGCTTCGCCCGCGGCGCGCCGGCGCTGCGGCGATGACCGCCGGCGGCTGAGAGGCGCGCGGTCTTGGCGCCCGGATCTCGACCGGCGCAGACGACCCCGAGGTGCCGGCGCGCCCGGCGCGGCGCCGTGGCCGCGGCCGCCCCGGCTGCCCGAACAGATCGATTGCATCCGTGGCCGGTCGGGGTTATTCGGCAACCTTCAGGCTGCCGCGGGAGGGGGTGATGGGCGACACCCTCACATTGGTCGATCTTGGCGGCTCGGTCGCGCTGCTGTTGTGGGGCGTCCACATGGTGCAGAGCGGCATCCAGCGCGCCTTTGGCCCGCATCTGCGCCGTTTTCTCAGCCGCGCGTTGCGCAGTCGCATCTCGGCGTTTGCCGCCGGGCTCGGGGTTACCGCGGTGCTGCAGTCGAGTACCGTGACCGGGCTGATGGTGACGGGCTTGGCCGCGGGCGGGCTGGTCGATCTGGTGCCGGCGCTGGCGGTCATGCTCGGCGCCAATGTCGGCACGACCGTCATCGTGCAGCTGTTTTCGTTCAGTGTCGGACGGGCCGCGCCGTTGCTGGTGCTGGTCGGGGTCATCCTGTTTCGCCGCAGCAATATCAGCCGCACGCGCGATCTCGGCCGGGTCGCGATCGGACTAGGGTTGATGCTGATGGCGCTGGTCCAGTTGCTGGCGCTGTTCACCCCGTTCGAAGACGTGCCGAGCCTGCGCCTGCTGATGGGCGCGATCGCCACCCAGCCGGTCATCGATGTCATCCTTGCCGCGGCGCTGACCTGGGCGGCGCATTCGAGCGTGGCCATGGTGCTGTTGACGATGTCGCTGGCGGCCCAAGGCGTGGTCCCGCCGCAGGCGGCGTTCGCGCTGGTGCTCGGCGCCAATCTCGGCACCGCCGTCAATCCGCTGCTCGAGGGTGCGCTGGGCGGCGATCCGGCGGTCAAGCGGGTGCCGGTCGGCAATCTTGTCAATCGTCTGGTCGGCGTGGTGCTGGGGCTGGTGTTGCTCGACCGGGTCGGCGTGTGGCTGACCGCAATCGAACCGGACATCGGCCGTGCGGTCGCCGATTTTCACACCGGCTTCAATTTGGTCATGGCCGCCCTGTTCCTGCCCGTGCTCGGGCCGCTCAGCCGCCTTCTCGGACGGCTGCTGCCGGCGCGGGCGGTGCCGGCGGACCCCTCGCAGCCGGTCTATCTCAACGACGCCGCGCGCGAAGCGCCGGCGATTGCGCTTGCCGAAGCGGCGCGCGAGGCGCTGCGCATGGCCGATGTGCTGCAGGCGATGCTGCGCGGCGCGCTCGACGCGCTCGATCCGGGCGACCGCAAACAGCTTGCCGCGACCAAGCATCTCGACGATGTGCTCGACCGGCTGAACGGGGTCATCAAGGCCTATCTGACCGGCCTCGACCCGGATGTGCTCGACGATGCCGACAATCGCCGGCTCAGCGAGATCCTGGCGTTCATCACCAATCTCGAACACGCCGGCGACATCGTCGAGCGCAGCCTGATTGCGATTGCCGCCAAGCGCCTGAAGCGCGGATTGTCGTTTTCGATCGAAGGTCAGCGGGAAATCCGCACCATGCTCGAGCGCCTGATCGTCAATCTCGACACCGCCGCCGCGGTGTTCATGACCGGCGACCCGCGCGCCGCCCGCACGCTGATCGGGGAGAAGGAGGTGTTTCGCGACCTTGAAGCGCGGGCGACGCAAGCGCATTTCGCGAGGCTGCGCTCGGGGCGCGTCGAAAGCGCCGAGACCACCGCGCTGCATCTCGACGTGCTGCGCGACCTGAAGCGGATCAACGCCCATATCGCCGGCGCGGCTTATGCGGTGCTCGACAAGCGCGGCGAGTTGCTGCCGACCCGCCTGCGCCAGGATGCGCCGGCCCCCGAGTAACGGTTGCGCCGTCAGGCGAACTGAAAGACACCGCAACCCCTGCACTCGAAGCGGGCGCCCGCGCGGCCCGCTTTGGACGAAGGCCGCGGCGACGCCGACCGGCCGGCGCGGTCAACTCAACGGCAGTGCGGTATGACCTCTCGGGCAAAGCGGGTCATCGATTTGATCACCAACTCGTGGTCCATCAGCCCGCCCTGGTTGAAATAGCAGATGAATTCGTCCATGCAGTATTCGCGTTGCAGCGCCCGCACCCGGTCGATGCAATAATCGGGATCGCCAAAGACGCCCATCTCGCGGTCCATGTCTTCGAAGCGGACCCGCTCCATCCGCTCGACGACCTGGCGGAACGCCTCGAAGCCTTTGACATCGGCCTGGTTGAGCGGCGCCAGCCGGGCCACCGCTTCGCGCAAAAAGCGCATCAGTCCCGGTTCGGTCTCGGCCCGCGCTTGCGCCCGGCTATCGGCGACATGGACCGGAAAGGCCAAGGCGGTGTCGCCTTGCGGCAGGCCGTCGCGATAGATCGCCAACCCCGCCTTGAGCTTGTCCGGCGGGTTGATCAGCGGCGTGGCGAAGATCGGAAATTTGCGGCGGGCCGCGAACGGGAACGTGTCGGGGCTGTTTGCGGCAATCCGCACCGGCGGATGCGGCTGTTGCAACGGCCGCGGAACCAGGGTCAGCGCCTCGGCGTGAAAATATTTACCGTGATAGGAGAAGCTCTCATTGGTCCAGGCCGCGAGGATGAAATCGAGCGCCTCGTCAAAGCGCTCACGGCTCTGTTCTTGCGCAATGCCGTAGCCGGCGTAATGCAATGGCGCGGTGCCGCGCCCGACGCCGAATTCGAGCCGGCCGCCGCTGAGCAGGTCGGCGGTCGCGGCATCTTCGGCAATCTTGACCGGGTTGTGCATCGGCAACAGCGTGACCGCGGTGCCGAGGCGGATGCGCCGGGTGCGCTGCGCCGCCGCCGCCAAGACCATCAGCGGGCTCGCCAGGATCGAAAACGGGCGACTGAAATGCAGCTCGCCGAGCCAGGCGGTGTCAAAGCCCAGCGCATCGCCGCAATCGATCTGGTCGAGGATGTCGCGATAGCGCTGCGCCTCGGTAAAGCCGCTGGCGCAGGGCAGCTGGTCGAAAAAGCCAAAGCGCATCGGTTTTGCTCGCATCAGGTGATCGGCGAAGCGCTGGCGATAACACGCCGGTCGGCGGCGCGCCAAGACGCTTTGCCGTGGCCGCTCGGCCGCGGCGCAGCGGCGGCGGAGCCTTATTCACTCGGGGTGTGGGAAACCAGAAACGGCAGGACGGCGTTGTTGAATTCGCGCGCCCGTACATGCGTCAGGAAATGGCCGCCGCGCGGGAACAGCTTGATTTCCGCGCCCGGGATCAACCGCGCCAGTTCTTCGGAAAAATAGGCCGGGGTGACGATGTCGTCTTCGGCGCCGATGACCAGGGTCGGGGTTTTGATGCGGCCGAGATCGCTGGTGCGGTCAAAAGCCAGCATCGCATCGATGCGGTTCATGACGATTTCGGTCGGCGCGAAGGTCGCCAGGTTCTGGGCTTCGTTCTGGCGCAACTTCTCGTTGTTGCGGGCGATGTACCAGCTCGGATACCACAGCAGGGTCGATGATTGCAGATAGATGCTGGGCCCCAGGCGCTCGAGGATTTCTTTGCGCAAGCTGTAGAGCCGGCGGAAATAGGCGTCGGCCTTGGTCCAGGTCGCCGACAATACGACGCTGGCGAGCCGCGCGGGATGCTCGATCGCCATGACCTGGGCGACGGCGCCGCCGGTCGAATGGCCGACGACATGGGCGCGCTTGATCTTGAGCGCATCGAGCAGCGCGATCGCATCGTCGGTCATCCGCTCGACGATGTACCCAGTGCGCGCCGGATCGCTGCGGCCGATGCCGCGGTGGTCGAAGGTGATGACTTCAAAGCGGCGGGCGAAGGCTCCGACTTGTTCTTGCCAAAAGGAGGCGTAACCGCCGAGCCCTGTGATGAACAGGACCGGGAAGCCCATGCCTTGGCGCTCGTAATAGAGCGAGCATTCACCGATCGAGATGGGTGGCATCGATCTCAAATTCGATTCGACCCGTCGTCGGTATCATCGGCGCAGGGAAGCTGTCAACGCGCACGAGACCAAACCCGCTTTGCCTTGGCTGCCGCGCCGCATGCGCCCCGCCAAAAGCCGCCTAAAAATTGACATATCGCGACCCTCTGTTGCGCCGCCATGCGTTGCTGGGCGCGGCGCAATCTGGCATCAGAGCCTCTCGCCGGGTATGATACTTTACGATGAGCGCGCTCGCGCCGCAGCAGCCTGGTAACCGAGCAGGTGGACGATCGATGAAGGATCAGGAACAGAAGATCGACGCACGCCACGGCGGCGAGGAAAACGCGGAGGCGGCCTCGGTCGCGATGGCCAACCGGGCGATGTCGACCGCCCGGCGCTCAACCGCCCGCACTCAGGACATCGACCGTCATGTCGGCGGCCGGGTGCGCGAGCGGCGGATTATGCTCGGCTTGACCCAGCAGCAGCTTGCCGATCTGATCGGCGTCACCTATCAGCAGGCGCACAAATACGAGCGCGCCATCAACCGGATTTCAGCCGGGCGCCTGTTCGAGATCGCGCAGGTTTTGGGGGTGCCGGTCAGCTACTTTTTTGCCGGGCTCGAACAGGACAGCGACCGGTCGATCACGCCGCGCGAGCGCATGTGCCTGGAATTGGCGCGCAATTTTGCGCAGATCCCGAACGAGCGGCACCAGGAGGCGCTGAGCCAACTGGCCCGCGTGCTCGCGGTCGAGTGACCTCGGTCGGGTGACCTCGGTCGAATGATGGCGGGGCCTGCCCGCCGTCCGAAATAACGGCGCGCGGGGCGCCCCGCGCGATCAGCGTGCCGCAACCGATAGGGCTTCAGCCCGCCTGCTCCGCCTCGCCGGCGCCGAGTTCGGCATCGGCCAAAGTGGTGACCATTTCAAAGAACTTGCGCCGGGTGCGGGCATCGGGAATGGCGTAATAGAGCCGGATGAACTCGATCGTTTCCGGCCGCTGCAGGTATTCGCGCCAGCGCTGGTCCTCCGGGCTGATGTCCTGCTCGTCAAGGCGCAAATCGCCGAAAAAATAGGAAATCGGGACGCCGAGGATTTCGGCCATGGTCGACAGGCGCGAGGCGCTGACGCGATTGGCCCCGCCCTCGTATTTCTGCACCTGCTGAAAGGTCAGGCCAAGAGCGTTGGCCAGCGTCTCCTGGTTCATGCCGAGCAGCAGACGGCGCATGCGGATGCGATTGCCGACATGCACGTCGATCGGGTTGGGGACGCCGGTGCCGCGGCCATATTTTGCGGGCTTCGGCTCGTCGGCGGAGCGTGGCGGGTTCTTCAACCTGGCCCCCTCGTCGCGAGAACACGATCAACTATCATCGCCGGCGCCACAGGCGCAAGCTTTATTCGACATTTGGCTGTAAAATCCGAGCGCTAGTCGCTTCGAACTTAAGTAAAGGTTGAGGCGAACTCTTGGAACAGCCCGCCGCCGCGCGCCGCTACCCAGACCCGCAACGGTTTCATTCACGATTTACACGGTCGTCATAACCCCGCCGGCTGCTGATAAAGACCAACGCCATCAGGCCGCAACCGAGCGCCAAGGTCAGCACCACCCCGAGGCATAACGCCAACCATCCGGCAGCGCTGATTTGGGCGGCACCCAGCTCTTCCCAGAACACCCCGGCAATGACCGCGATTGTTGCCACCGCCGCAACCGCGATCGCGATCGCCAGCCAATTCAGGGCCACTCTCATCGATCCCGCCCCGGCTTCCGCGCCGCGGGCCCGCGCCGGGGCCGCGTTTGCCGGCCGCCCGCCCGGCCGCCGGCGGCATCCGGCCGGCCGATCGACGCGGTGGCACCGCCAAACCGGCTTACCGCCGGCTGACGGCCATGGCAGAGTGCCCCCTGCACGGCTCTGAGACGTAGAATATTGTGCCTGTCAACAGCAACCATCCCGAAACCCTCGTGCTCCATGCCGGCTATCGCAGCGACCCGACGACCAATGCGGTGGCGGTCCCGATCTATCAAACCACCAGCTATCAGTTTCGCGACACCAAGCACGCCGCCGATCTGTTCGGGCTCGCCGAACTCGGCAACATCTACACGCGGATCATGAACCCGACCAACGCGGTGCTCGAAGAGCGGGTCGCGGCGTTGGAGGGCGGGGTGGCGGCGCTGGCGCTGGCCTCGGGTCAGGCGGCCTCGCTGTTCGCAGTCCACAACATCTGCCAAGCGGGCGACAATTTTGTCAGCTCCACCGACCTCTATGGCGGCACCTGGAACCTGTTCCTCAACACGATGACCAAGACGATGGAAATGGAGGTGCGCTTTGTCGATCCCGCCGACCCGGAGAATTTCCGGCGCGCCACCGACGCCCGCACCCGCTGCTATTACGCCGAGACCCTGCCCAACCCGAAGCTCGAAGTCTTTCCGATTGCCGAAGTCGCGACCATCGGGCGCGAGCTGGGCGTGCCCTTGATCGTCGACAACACCGCCGCCCCGGTGCTGTGCCGACCGATCGAACATGGCGCGGCGATCGTCATGCATTCGACCACCAAATATATCGGCGGTCACGGCAATTCGATCGGCGGCATCGTCGTCGACGGCGGCAATTTCGACTGGGAAAAGCATGCCGCCCGCTTTCCGTTGTTGAACCAGCCGGACCCCAGCTATCATGGCGCGGTATGGACGCAGGCGGCCAAGCCCCTGGGGCCGATCGCCTATATTCTGAAGATGCGGGTCACGCTGCTGCGCGACCTCGGCGCGGCGATGAGCCCGTTCAACGCCTTTCTGTTTCTGCAGGGGCTCGAAACCCTGCCCCTGCGCATGCGGGCCCTGTGCGACAACACGATGGTCGTGGCGCGGTTTCTGTCCGAGCATCCCAAGGTGACGCGCGTGATCCATCCGAGCCTGATGAGCGGCGAGGCCCGCCGCCGCGCCGACGCCTACCTCAAACGCGGCTATGGCGGCCTGTTGGGCTTCGAGCTCGAAGGCGGGCGCGAGGCCGGGCGCCGCTTTATCGATGCGCTGCAGATGTTCTATCACGTCGCCAATATCGGTGACGCGCGCAGCCTCGCCATTCACCCGGCCTCAACCACCCATTCCCAGCTCTCGCCGGAGGAGCAACAGCAGACCGGGGTCACCGACAATTATGTGCGGCTCTCGATCGGCATCGAGCATCCCGACGACATCATCGCCGATCTGCGCCAGGCGCTCGCCGCGGTGTAAGCCCGGTCGCGGCGGCGGCGCCGGCGGCGTGCGAGCGATGTTGCTGGCGCTGCCCCGTCCGGTCGATCTGCGGCTGACGGTTGCGAGCCACGGCTGGGTGCAATTGGCGCCGTGGCGCTGGGACAGCGAGACCGGCATCCTCGCCCGCGCGGAGCGGATCGGGGGCGCCCTCGCAACGGTCGCGGTCCGGCAGCACGAACCGGCGGCGCTCATGGTCGAGAGCGCAAACGTGCCGGCGGCCGGCCAGGCCGAGCTGCGGCGCCGGGTCGAGCGCTGGGTCTCGGCCGATTGGGACCCGGCCGCGGCGATCGCCGCACTGGACGAGTTTGCCGCGCTGATCCGGCGCGGCGGCGGCCGCATGCTGCGCGGCTCGAGTTTTTACGAAGACTTTGTCAAGACGGTGCTGACGATCAACGCCGCCTGGTCGTCGACCTGCCGCATGGCGGCCGCCCTGGTGGCCGAGCCCGGCGACGGCACCTTTCCCGACCCCGAGCGGGTTCTCGATTATGGCGAGGCTCGCCTGCGCGAGCGCGCCCGGCTCGGCTTTCGCGCCGCCACGATCATCGCCGCGACCCGGCGCATGCTCGATGACGGCGTCCTCGACCGCTCCGGCGAGGGCCGGCCCGACTACGAGTACCTGTTGCGGCTGCCCGGCATCGGCCCCTACGCTGCGGCCCATTGCCGGCTGTTGCTGCACGATTTTCGCCGCCTCCCGGTCGATACGGTGGCGACCGCCTATATCCGAGACCGGCATGGCACCGACCCGGCCGCTTATGCCGCGCGCCAGGCCCATTGGGGCGATTATCTCGGGCTCGGCTATCGGCTCGCGCGACTGCGCGAAAGACTCGCTGCCGCTTCCCGCGCCTGATCGGGCGCGGTGCGGCTGGTTGTCGGGGTCTGGCGGATCGCGCTCCGGTGCAATCGCGCGCCACTCATTTTCGCCGACGTTTGGCTTCCGGCGCCTTATCAGTTACGGTTAAGAACGGGTTCGCTGCGTCGGGGCGCGCCGAGCCGAACGGGGGGATCGCCATGAACAAACGCCTTGTGGCCATGCGGCTGTCTGCGGCCGCCGTTATCGCCGCGCTCGGCGTTGCGGCCGCACCGCAATCGCCCGCCCAAATTGTCGACGAGGCGCGCCAGGCCGGCCGTACGCCGCAATCCTTCCCCGCCGCCGACGAGGATTATTTCCATGCCATGGATGGCGGCATCGCACTCAGCCCCGACGAGGTCAAGGGCCGCAACATGTGGCTGGTATGGACCGGGGGCAATGACCGGCTGTGGGACAAGCTGACCAACCTGACCTTCGGCTCCTTCGATTTGTTGAAGATCATCTCGTCCTATCCCGGGCTCAAATACAGCCGCGACAATCGCTGGAGCTGGCTGGGGCTGGTCAACGAGCCGTGCTTTACCAAGGCCACCGGCCCCGACCCGAAACATTACGGATTATGGCTCGACCAGCGCGATCCCAAATGCCCGCCCGACCCGTTTGCCAATGCCGCAAAATATCCCGGTGTCGCGATCGGGGCGCGCGGCAAGAACATGCCGATCGGTTCCTATTACGGCGAGCCGACCGGGATCGTCGGTTTGCGCCTGTTTCCCAACCCGGCCTTTGACGAAGCCGCGGCCAAGCGTTGGGACGCGCAGCGCTTTTACACCGATCCGAGCTATTACCTGTCGAAGGATCTGGTCCGGCCTTACCGGGTCGGCATGTCCTGCGGCTTTTGCCATGTCAGCGCCAACCCCGAAAAGCCGCCGGCCAATCCCGAAGCGCCGCAATGGGAAAACCTGAGCTCGACGGCCGGCGCCCAATATTTCTGGGTCGACCGCATCCTGTCGTGGAATGCCGACCCGTCGAACTTTCTGTTCCAGGTGTTGCACACCGCGCGGCCGGGCTCGCTCGACACCTCGCTGGTGTCGACCGACAATATCAACAATCCGCGCACGATGAACGCGATCTACAACGTTTTGCCGCGGCTCGAACTCGCCAAGCGGATGGGCCGCGAAACATTGGGGCCGGACAACCTCGCCAACAAGCAATTGAACGATTTCGTCTCCTCCGGGCCGCTGACCCAGTTCTTCCAGCCGCCCAACACGGTGTGGACGCCGCATGTGCTGAAGGACGGCGCCGATTCGGTCGGCGTGCTCGGCGCGTTGAACCGGGTCTATCTGAATATCGGCCTGTTCAGCGAGGAATGGCTGCGCCATTTCAACCCGATCCTCGGCGGCAAGCCGGTCACCCCGATCGCGATCACGACGGCGCGCGCCAATTCCACCTATTGGGACGCGACCGAGATGCAGACTCCCGATATGGCGCTGTTTTTGATCAAGGCGTCCTATCCGCACAAGCTCAAGGCGGCGCCGGGCGGTGCCGCCTATCTCAATGATCCGCCGCCGGTGCTGGCCCGCGGCAAACAGGTTTTTGCCGACAATTGTGCGATGTGCCATTCGAGCAAGGCGCCGCCGCCGCCCGCGGGCGCCGATCTCGGCGCCTGCATCGGCCCCCATTATCTCGATTGCTGGAACCGCTATTGGGCGTGGAGCCACACCGACGATTTTCGCGCCAAAATGCGCCCGATCGTGACGGCCGACGATTTTCTCGCCGACAACTACTTGTCGAACGACGCCCGCGTGCCGGTGAGCTTGCTGCAAACCAATGCCTGCAGCCCGCTCGCGACCAACGCCATCGCCGGCAACATCTGGGACAATTTTTCGTCGGCTTCCTACAAGTCGCTGCCCGCGGTCGGCACGATCACGGTCTACGACCCGTTCACCGGCAAGCCCCTGCCCTATCGCATGCCGGCCGGCGGGCGCGGCTATACCCGGGTGCCGTCGTTGATCAGCCTCTGGGCGACCGCCCCCTATCTGCTCAACAACAGTGTCGGGAAATTCGACGAAAGCCCATCGGTGGCGGCGCGCATGGCCTCGTTCCAGGAATCGATCGGCGAGATGCTGTGGCCCGACCGGCGCGCCAAGGACCCGGTGCTCGGCGACAAGGTTCCGGGGGTGATCGACCGCACCACCGTGACCAGCTGGTTGCGCATCCCGACCGGCTATCTGCCCGATGTGGTCAGGCGCTCGCAGGCGATCATCAATTTCGCCGTGCCGCTATTCGATCAAAAGGGGCTCGAGATCGGGCCGATCCCGGCCGGCACGCCGGTCGATCTGTTGGCCAATTTCGACCCGCTGCCGCCCGACGGCGCCAACCTCAAACAGCGCTTGCAGCACGACAAGGAGGTCGTCGCGGTGATCGTGAAGCTGGTGCACGATCTGCGCGCGCTGCCCAAGAACGCGACCGACGAACAGGCGCGGCAGGTCTTTGCCAATCTCGGCGAGCGCCTGTTTGCGTTGAGCAAATGCCCGGATTACGTGGTCAATCGGGGCCATTATTTCGGGTCGAAGCTCAGCGACGACGACAAGAACGCGCTGATCGCCTTTCTGAAGACGTCCTGACAACGACGGCACGGCCGCCCGCGGCAATCTTGACAAAATCGCAATTATAGATTACGCTACGCATTCCCATTTGAGTCGTGAAATTCATGCCCGATCAGACTTGTGGCCTTGGCGAACCGTCTCACACCGTCGTATTTGAACCGTTCCCGGAGGCAGTGCGCAGCCCGGACCGCCGATATTGCGCGGACAAAGCATTCTGGGAAATCTATAGAGCTTCTCTCCTTCTGCAGGCGCAGGAGGAACGGAGAAGATGCCGACAAATTTTAGAGGATTATCTCAAGCGGGCTCCCAAAAGCGTACGCCATCATATTCAACTTCTAATTAATAAAATCGAACTATCATCCAGGTAGCGATCATGATATTATTGGGACAATAAAGTTGCAACAGAGATATGTGGCCAATCCAACCCATCAAATCTAAGCATCACAATCTGCGAGTATTGAAGTTGAGAAAACTCCATGCCATTGTCTAATAACACGCTCTCGATCCAGAATGTTGCTTTTAAAGAAACCACGTTAGCGTTGTTTCTAATGAATGGAAGATTGACGATGTCATCCTGGGACGCGCTGACATCTATGGTTGTCGTCCTGCTTATTGTTTGAGATTGGATGACCTTCCGGAGCACTTCATTAGGGTCATCGATCGATCCCGGCGGGATTTCCGGAGGAAGCGTGAGGGCTTTAAAAGGTGCAAGGAACTGTACGTCGTTGATCGGTTGTTGTGTCGAAATATCGATTGGCCTTGTGCTGACGGCCGGTATCTGAGGGCTACCATCGGACTCAGTGACGGTACCACGGGCAAGAAGTGAATCACCGTGTGGGATTACCGCCTGTCTTGCCACGGTTGGTGGGGACGTATCCGGGATATTAAGCCAAAGCCCCGTCTCGAAATGACGAGCCTCCAGCGTTGAGACGTCATTTACAACTTGAAGATACGTTAGCCCGAAGAGAAAAATATCATCTTCTACAAAACCCCGATTAGGTACAGGTGAACCTAAGGGCGTGATCACCAACACTTCGCGGGTGGCTGAGATTTTCGGAGCGAAGGTCGGCGCCCTAGGATTGCTGCCCCGAGATTGGGGCGAGAGCGGGACAGAAACGAGATTGAATCCCTTTCCCATCCACGTGCCGGCCAAATTAATGAGCAAGCCGAACGGAGACAACCCCACCATTTGCGTAAGCGGAGCGCTGGCTCGGAAGGTCGGGAAACCGCCAACCATGTTTTTCACTCCTCGGTCCCAAAATCGCTTTGGCTTGCGACTAAGTCGCAGTTGGCTTTCTATCCGAACGGGGATGGCGTGTCAAGTTATAGAGATTAGATGACGGGTATCCCCTAAATGTTGGCCCACTTGAAAACGACACGAAGGAGACATATAACTCTGTGGGCAACGTTCCTCCGTCAGGTCGGGCAGACGCCGTCGCACACGAGGGCCTCCGGCCACGGACGCCTTGCTAAAAGATATTCTACTGGGGCGCGGGTTTTCGCTGTAAACTCGCTGTATTTTACAGCGAAGACCGCGTGCGGCTAACCGAACGGTTGAGAAGAAGCCGCCGCACGCCGAGGCCGGGGGCGTTCCGGGCCGCAAGTGTGCCGGCGAGCTCAGGGAGAACCCGATGAACGGCAGCCAAGGCTACGACTATATCGTTGTCGGCTCGGGGGCCGGCGGCGGCACCGTGGCCGCACGGCTGGCCGAGGCCGGGCGGCGGGTCTTGCTGCTCGAAGCCGGCGGCGACCCGCGCCTGCTCTCGGGCAGCAACGATTATCAGCCGTGGATCAACCGCCTGCCCGACGATTACGACGTCCCGGCCTTTCACGGCTTCGCCTCGGAAAACGACGCGCTGCGCTGGGACTTTTTTGTGCGCCACTACGCCGACGACGCGATGCAGCGGCGCGACCCGAAATATGTCCATGACTACCGCGGCGCGGTGGTCGACGGCGTTCTCTATCCGCGGGCCGGCACCTTGGGCGGCTGCACCGCGCATAATGCGATGATCCTCGTCTACCCGCACAATGCCGATTGGGACGGCATCGCGGCGCTGACCGGCGATCCTTCGTGGAAGGCCGAGGCGATGCGCCGCTATTTCATGCGCCTCGAAAATTGCCAGTACCGCGAATTCGAGCGGCTGCTGGCAAGAACCGGCGCCAACCCGTCGCGCCATGGCTGGGATGGCTGGCTGCATGTTGAAAAGGAAGTGCCAAAAGCCGCCCTCGGCGATTTCGACCTCGTGCAGACCCTGCTGTACTCGGCCGGTGAAGCCTTTGCCGAATTGGGGCACCCGCTCGGCTCGCTGATCGGTCTTGCCGAAGCGCAGGCCGATCCCAATGACTGGCGGCTGGTGGTCGAGAACGCGGTCGGCGTGCGCTACACCCCGATGACCACCCGCGCCCATCATCGCATGGGCGCGCGCGAGCGGGCGCTCGAAACCGCGCAGCGCTATCCCGACCGCCTGCAGATCGAGCTCGACGCGCTCGTCACCCGCATCCTGTTCGACGAGGCGAACCGCGCCACCGGGGTCGAATATCTCAAGGGCCCGCGGCTTTACCGCGCCCATGGCCAGCCCGCGACCGGTCCCGGCGAGTTGCGCCAGGCGGCGGCCGGGCGGGAGGTCATTTTGAGCGGCGGCGCGTTCAACACCCCGCAACTGCTGATGCTGTCCGGCATCGGCCCGCGCGACGTGCTCGAACCGCTCGGCATCGCGGTGCGGGCCGAGTTGCCCGGGGTCGGCAAGAACCTGCAGGACCGCTACGAGGTCGGCGTCGTCAACCGGATGAATTTCGAGCGCTGGGAGATCCTGAACGGCGCCACCTTCAGCCGCGGCGATCCGCAATACCGCGAATGGGCGGCGGGCCGCGGCGGCGTTTACGCCAGCAACGGGGCGGTGCTGGCGGCAATCGTGAAATCACGGCCCGAGCGGCCGTTGCCCGACCTGTTTTGCTTTGCCCTGCTCGGGCTCTTTGGCGGCTATTTTCCGGGCTATTCCTCGCTTGAAGTGACCAAGCCCAACTACCTGACCTGGGCGATCCTGAAGGCGCACACCGAAAACCGCGCCGGCGAGGTGTGGCTGCGCTCGGCCGATCCGCGCGATCCGCCGCTGATCAATTTCCGCTATTTCGAGGAGGGCAGCGACAAGGCGGGCGAGGATCTCGATTCGGTCGTGGCCGGGATTCGCTTTGTCCGCCGGCTGACCCGCGACTTGAAAGAGCGCGGTCTGATCGCGGCCGAGGAACAGCCGGGCGAGGCCGTGCAGAGCGATGACGATCTGAAGGATTTCGTGCGCACCCGCGCCTGGGGCCACCATGCCTCGTGCACCTGTCCGATCGGTCCGCAGGCGGATGGCGGCGTCGTCGACGGCGACTTTCGGGTGCATGGCACCGAGCGGCTGCGGGTTGTCGACGCCTCGGTGTTCCCGCGCATCCCCGGCTTTTTCATTGTCAGCGCGGTCTATATGGTCGCGGAAAAGGCCGCCGATGTGATCCTCGCCGCCGAAAGCTGAGGCGGGGCGAAAGCTGAGGCGGGGCGAAAGCTGAGCCAAGGCGGGCGACGGCGCCGCCCGGTCGCGGGTCGGGAGCTAGACCATCGGTGGCGCGCTGGGGTCCCAGCTCAACAGATCGGGCGGTTTGACGCGGTCGCTGGTCACCACCTGGCGCTCGATATAAAGCCGGATCAGGGTTGTCGTATAGGGTCGGAAAAATTCGGCGGTGGCAAGCGCCGTGGCGTCGAATTCGAGCGAGGCGTCCCAGGCGCCGGGATCGGTCTGATCGGCTTCATAGCCATAGCCGAGATAGGCGACATAGGGCGTGCCCGACGAGGCGATCAGGCGGATGACAAGGCCCGGCGGATTGCCGCCCGGCGGCGCCACCAGCTTGGCGATATCGACGTGGAAACAGCGATAACTGGCATCGCCGCTATAAACCGCGACATCGGCGTCAAAGGCTTCGATCTGCGTGGCGGTCGCGGCGACGCGAAACAGCTGCAGATGGTAATCGCTGACCGGGTCGCCGCGCTCATCGACGGCGTGGACGATGAATTGCTGGTATTGCGGGTCCAGCCGCCGGATCCGGGCGGCGGCATCGGCCTTGGCGAGCCAATCGCGGTAGCCCGCGGCGGGATCGCCGCCGGGCGCGGTTGCCGCCTCGGTCATTGTCAGCGCATCGACGACCAGGTCGACCAGTTCCGCCGGCGGGTTGCTCAAAATGCTGGCGTGATCGACGTTTTCGCCGGCGGCCGGATCACCGACCAGATGCACCGGAATGCCGACATTGAGCCATTTGTCGGCGACCACCCGGTCGCGCTGCGCGATTTCGGCGCTGGCGGCGAGCGCGGGATCACGCCGCCGGGCGATCACGCCGCTCTGGGTCAGATCGAGTTCGATCATGCGCACATTCATGCCGCAGCCGGCGCGGCGCACGGTCCCGTCGGTGCCCGGCTTGTTGACGATCTCCCGCAACCCCCGGTATTCGCCGGTGCCGCAGAAAACAAAGACCCAGGGGGTATCCGGGCCGTTGTCATAGCGCGGCGGCGTGGCGAAGAAATCCTGTTCTGCCAGACGCCAGGTGAATTGGCTGGCGAGTTCCAGTTCGAGCAAGATCCGGTCGCCCGCCTCGAGAAAATCGGGGCCGATCTCCTTGTTTCCTTTGAAGATCGCACCGAGCCAGCTGCGCCCCTCTTTGGCCAGCGGCGAGCCGAACGTCGCCGGAGCGAAGGCCACCAGCCGCTTCAACCGCGCACAGCGCTGGGGGTCGGCCGCCAGCCAGGCGCGCACAACCAACATGCCGGTCGAGTGAACAATCGCATCGAACGGCCCGTCGAGGCCGGCGCGCGCCGAAAGCGCGCCGTCGAAGGCTTCGGCGATGTCCTT
>JAJPIH010000364.1 GCA_021324875.1 Alphaproteobacteria bacterium | reverse complement strand
GGCTGACCCTCGACGCGCTGCTGGCCGAGGTTAAAGACCGGCTCCACGGCAAGACCCGCGACCGCCTGCCCGCGGTGACCCGCGAGATCCGCGGACATCGCGAGGAATGGCTGGCGCAATGGATGCCGCGCTTGACCCAGGACACCAAACCGCTGTCGCCCTATCGCGTGATCTGGGAATTGCTGCACACGGTCGACGTCAAGAACACGATCATCACCCATGACGCCGGCAGCCCGCGCGACCAGCTCTCGCCGTTCTGGGTCAGCGAGGTGCCGCTCTCTTATCTCGGCTGGGGCAAGACCACCCAATTGGGCTATGGGCTCGGTCTCGCGATGGGCGCCAAATTGGCCCAACCCGACAAGCTCTGCATCAATGTCTGGGGCGACGCCGCGATCGGCTTTACCGGCATGGATTTCGAGACCGCGGTGCGCGAGCGCATCCCGATCCTGTCGATCCTGATGAACAATTTCTCGATGGCGATCGAATTTAAGGTGATGCCGGTGGCGACCGAGAAATATCGCTCGACCGATATCAGCGGCCATTACGCCGATTTCGCCAAGGCCTTGGGCGGCTATGGCGAGCGCGTGACCGAGCCCGGCGAGATCCAGGCCGCAATCCGCCGCGGCATCGCCAAGACCCGCGAAGGCACCCCGGCGCTGCTCGAATTCATAACCGAAAAGGCGGTCGACGTCTCCCGCTTCGGCTGACCCGGCGGGGGCTGCGCGCGGAGCCTTCCGGCAAGCGGAGGGCTCAATTTCGAGTGCGCGTAGCTCCTAATCGCCTGCGAGCCCTCCGCCACACGGGGGGCTCTTTTTTCGCGTCGCCCGCGCGCAAGCCGGGGCCCAGGGCAGCCGCCTCGATTTCGACCCTGGGCTCCCGCTTGCGCGGGAATGACCACGCAACGAGCGAGGTCCAAGCCTTCAGCTCAGACGAAGAATGGCGGGCAGGCCAGCGCGAGCCCATGGGTGTCGGGCCGCGGGCTGCTTTCGATCATCGCTTGGGCAACCCGCAAGCCATTGATCCGGCCGGCACAAGCAACATGCACGAAGTCTTGAATTGTGAAAATCGCACGAGGTTCCCGAGCGGCGGGCAAAAAATTACTGCTGCTGCATCATTCCGCGCATCATCGCGGGCATGCCTTCGCGGACGAAACCGGTGATTTCGCGCGCGTGTTCCCGGATGACAGTGACCATGGCCGGATCGTCGGCGGTTTCGGTGACGGCGACGCCCTTGGCAGTCGCTTCGAGTTTGCGGCGATAGTTTGCGCTGTGGGCAAACATCGCGGGTACGCTGCGGCTCATCGGGTAGGGAAACGGGCGGTCCTGGTCGAGCCGTTGATACATCTCGCTCACATGCGCTTGGATTAAACCCGCAGTCTGTGGGTCGTCCGATTCAGTGACGGCGCGAACACCGTTCGGCAACTCGGTTACGCTGCGGCGGATCTCGGCGTGCCGCGCGAAAAGCTCCATGCCGGTGCGCATTGGCCCCATCATGTTGTCATGGCTCATCATCGCGCCCATGTCGTGGCCGCCCATCATCTCGCACATGTTGCCGCTCGACCCTGCCACTACATTCGAGCGAAGCCCCAAAAGTCGGGAGGCGGCCGCGGCAACAGTGACTGAAACGGCCCGGATCAAGGAGCGGCGCTGCATATCTCTCTCCTCCGCCTCGAGAACAGGGTGGGGTCGGTGATGCGGACCTAATCGCGAGGGGCATGGTCGGAATGCTGCGGTCGTGCTGTCAGCAAATTCCTGCAACGCAACACCGGCGCGCGAAAACTGGACCGAAGTCGTGAAACGTTTCTGGAAAATCAGACAGTCGAAAGCGCGTTCATGATCGGACATCCGGGCAGTTCGCCGGCAGCGCATCTCTGCACGGCCTCCGCTAGGATGTGTTCCATGGCCTGAAGGTCGGCAATTTTCGTCCGAACCTCCGCAAGATGACTGGCCGCGACTTGACGCACCTCCGCGCATGCCGCGTCTCCATTGTCTGAAAGCGCCAGCAGTAGGCGTATCTCGTCGAGCGCGAAGCCTAGCTCACGCGCCCGTCGTATGAAGGCCAGCCGCCGAACGTCGCCGGTGTCATAGATGCGATAGCGTCCGGCACTTCTCGCGGGAGCTGGTAGCAAGGCTATTCGTTCGTAGTAGCGGATTGTCTCGATGTTGCATCCGGTGCGCCTCGACAGTTCGCCGATTTGAATTCCCACGCTCTGTCCCACGTGACGCCTCAAAAAGGCTTGAGTCTGTAGCGGCTATAGGCCGTAGGCTGCAGTCGGTCAATGAGTCAAGGAGGCGTCAAAGATGGAATCGAAGAAATTCACCCTGTGCCCCGCATGCGCAGCATGCCCCGAGATCGAAATCACCGATCAAGAAATCAGGATCGGCGAGGATGAAAACGAGGTGCGGCTACCGCCTGCTGCGTGGAATGAGTTGGTTAGGCTTATCAAAGACGGCAAGCTCGGCGAGGTCTGACGGAATGGGTGCGGCTCCCGCGTGGGAGCCGTCGCCCTTCTTAGTGAGCAAAACGCGTGACGCGGAGCCGTTTGTTTTCGACGGGCATTATCACTTTCTGATTTCCATGCTCGGCTGTGTAACGCCGGTACTTATTGGGCTGCTCGCGGTGCTCAGTATTTCAGGGAGCATGGGCTAGCTCGATTTCGGCCCTGGGTTCCCGCTATCGCGGGAATGACGACGCAACGAGCGAGGTCCAAGCCTTCAGTTCAGACGAAGGATGGCGGGCAGGCCAGCGCGAGCGCATGCGTGTCGGGCCGCGGGCTGCTTTCGATCAGCGCTTAGGCAACCCGCACCCATCGATCCGGCCGGCTCAAACAAAATGTTTACGGACCGAGGGCGGCAAGCTCGCTGTCGATCACTATCCGCAACGGCGGCAGATGGTATATGAGCGTATCCCACACCCGTCGCGCCGCCACGTCCTCGTATTCGTGGCGGTAGAAATTGCCTGCCGCCGCCATCTCCCGCCATTCAATCGCGGGGTGACGGGCCTTCAGTTCGTCGGGCAAGCGCCGTTAGGCCTCGGAGATGATTTCGAGGCAACGGGTCACGGCATATAGGCAAAGCATGTCGTCCTTGAATGCTTCGTAGGTCGTGCCCGCTGCAAAGCTTTGCGCCAGCGCGATGTGATGCTGAATGTCTCTGAGCCAGCGTTCTGTATCCCGAAGATCAGAAGGCATAGATGGCGTCGGCCGTCGCCGCACGGGCCAGGTAGGATTTCAAAGCCTCGCGGTCCACGACATCAACGGGCTCGTCGAACAGGGCCGCAATATATTCCTTAAGCCCTACGTAACCCCAGACCCCGACATGCGCCTCGGGATCGATCTCAATCATAATATCGATGTCGCTGTCAGGCCGGTTGTCGCCGCGTGCGCGCGAGCCGAACAACGCGGCATGACTGACGCCCCGCGCGCGCAAAGCCGGTTCGTATTTCCGCAGCCGGGCAAGGATTTCCTGACCGTTCATCTCTTTATGATAACATCCGCCGCGCAACTTTGTTAGATGCCGTGTCTATCCTCCGTCTGGCCGAGGCATAAGGGCCATTTCGGAAAACGGTCAAACGGTTCTGATAGTTCTCGATCAAAGTCGCTAGCGATTGCGCCCATTGGTTATGGCCCGCCCAGGGCCGCAAGCGCAGCGTGCTCGCGCCGGGCATTCGCACGGTCGCCCGATGGGTCCCTGCCTGTGCAGGGATCTCGTCAAGAGGTCGAGCCCGCCGCAAACCGCCGGGTTCCTGCGCAGGCCGGAACCCCTTTCCCCCAGGGGCCGCTCGCGCGGGCAAGACGAAAGGCGGGCACCAAGCGCCAAATCCTCATCACCGGGTCGATCGCCGGGTGGTGCTAGCTGGCCTGTGCGTCTGGGCGTGCGGCGGCAGTGCCGTGTCGGGCTACCCGGTCTGGTGACGGATGAAATCGGCGATCAAGGCCAGCGCCTTTTGCGCATTGGCCGAATTCGGGTCGCGCGGGATGAAGGCGTGCGGTTCGCCGTCGAATTCGTGAAAGGCGATGGTGCCGCCCGCGCGGCTATAGGCGGTGGCAAAGTTGCGCGCCATGTCGGGCGTCAGATTGTCGTCGTTGGTCCCTTGCATGATCAGCGCCGGCGGGGTGATGACCTTTTCGCCGCGGTCGAGGATCAATTGCGGGCTGCCTTCGGCCATCGTCGCTTCCGACGGCCAGAACTGGTGGTGCGCCTCGACCAGCCGGTCATTGCCGCGCTGTTGCACCGCCTTGAAGCGGGCGAGCGGATCGGCCACCGGCCAGCATACGACCGCGAAAGCCAGGCGCGCATCGGCGCCGGCAAGCGGCAGTGCCGTATAGCGGATCCTGCGGCCGCAGCACATTGAGCAGCAACAGATGGCCGCCCGACGACGTTCCCAGCCCGCCGACCAGATCGGCCCGGGTGGCAAAGCGTTCGGCATTGGCTTTCAGATAACGGATGCCGAAATTGACGTCGGCGACGGTTTCCGGGTAGCGCGCCACCGGCGGAATGCGGAAATCGATCGACAGCATGACAATCCCGCGGCCGGCGAGATATTCCCCGATCACCGTGTTGTTGAGGCGGTCGCCCGAGGTCCACGCGCCGCCATGCACTTCGAGCACGGCCGGAAACGGACCCTGGCCTTCGGGACGATAAAAGCGGGCCAGCAGCGGCGTGCCGGCGGGGCGGGCGTATTCGATGTCTTCGATATGGATCGGCATCGGCGGGCCTCGACTTGGTCGTCGGCCGAGCCTAGCGCTGCCGCCACCGAGCGTGCAAGCGCGCCGGCCCTCGCCGTGTGCGGCGCCGATGCGCTAGCCTCGCCGTGACGGCAATGGGGAGGAGCTGCGATGAGTGTGTTGAGCGAATACCAGAACAAATATCAAAGCGCCCGGCTCGAGCGCCGCGACGGTGTGCTCGAAGTGACGTTGCACACCGAGGGCCAATCGCTGCGCTGGGGGTTTTTGCCGCATGGCGAATTGCCCGAGCTGTTTCACGATATCGGCGCCGACCGCGACAACCGGGTGGTGATTTTGACCGGCACCGGGTCCGAGTTTTCCGGCCCGCGCGCCACCCCCGGCACCTCGTCATTCCCGGCGCGGCCCTCGATCGAGCGCATCGACCGCATCCATTGGGAAGGCCGGCATCTGTTGATGAACCTCTTGAACATCGAGGTGCCGGTGATCAGCGCGATCAACGGGCCAGCCTGGCGGCATTCGGAAATCCCGCTGCTGTGCGACATCGTGCTCGCCGCCGACACCGCGCAATTCCAGGATTCGGCGCATTTCGCTTCTGAAGTGGTTCCGGGCGACGGCATGCACATCGTCTATCCGCTGCTGCTCGGCATCAACCGCGGCCGCTATTTTCTGCTGACCGGGCAGACGCTCGACGCCGCCGAGGCGCACCGGCTCGGGCTCGTGGCCGAAATCTTGCCGGCCGGGCAATTACTGGCGCGCGCCCGGCAATTGGCCGCCGAGCTTGCGCAGAAGCCGACCCTGCTGCTGCGCTACACGCGCTTGTTGTTCACCGAATATCTGCGCCGCCAGATGCACGAATTGTTGGGCTACGGGCTGGCGATGGAGAGCCTGGCGCTGTTCGAAAAACCGGAAGCGCCGCCGGCGGCGCGTTGAGCCGGGCCATCGCTGCGTCGCCGCCCGGCGCCGACAAGGACGGCCACCGACCGCGTGACGCGGCGGGCGGGGTTCCCTGACGCGGGCGGCGAGCCCAGCCATGGCAACCCTCGGCTTGCCATAATGGCATGTCAGATTGCCGGGGTGTGGCGACGAACGGGGTGAACCGGCATTCTATGGCGGCGATCTCCACCCGGTCAGGGCGGGCGCGAACGGGCGCGCCGCGGGCGGCTCAAAAGCGTCCGATGCGGAGCGCCAGGCGCGACTCGTCGGAATCAGCCGGAGGCGGAGGTATTCAACTTTGGAGAGAGTTTCGCTGTAAATTTGCTGTTTTTAACAGCGGGCAGAATATCTCCAGCCAACCAGCGGTTGATCCGCACCGCGATCGCCGCCGGCCGCCCGAGGCGGTGCAGATGCCGACCGACACCCGCCGGCCCGCTGCCGCAGCCGGTTTGACACGACCGAGGCAGAGGGTGTTTGCTCGGCTCGGTTGGGATCCATCGACAGGAGGCGGCAATGGCCGGGGCGCTCGACGGCATTCGGGTTCTGGAATTGGCGCGCTACCAGGCCGGCCCGCGCGGCGGCATGATCCTCTCCGACCTCGGCGCCGAGGTCATCAAGATCGAGAAACTGGGCGGTGAGGAGACCCGCCGCTCGCCGCCCTTGGTGCGCGGGCAGAGCGTTTATTTCTCGGTCTACAACCGCGGCAAAAAAAGCCTGTGTCTCGATCTGCGCCATCCGCGCGGCAAGCAGGTCTTTGCCGAGCTGGTCAAGACCGCCGACATCGTGCTGCAGAATTTCCGCCCCGGGGTCATGGACAAGATGGGGTTCGGCTATGACCGGCTGCGGGAATTGAAACCGGACATCATTCTCGCTTCGGTCTCGGGCTTTGGCCAATACGGCCCCTACCGCGACCGCCCGGCCTTTGATCCGCTGGGCCAGGCGATGAGCGGGCTGATGCATCTGACCGGCATTCCGATCGGGCGGCCGCTCGGCACCGCCTCCTCGATTGTCGACCGCTACACCTCGTTGCATGCGACGATCGGCATGCTCGCCGCGCTCCATCACCGCGACCGCACCGGTGAGGGGCAGGTCGTCGATGTGTGCCTGATGGATTCGGCGCTGACCATGGTCGAGATCCCGACCTCTTATTATCTCGCCACCGGCGAGGAGGGTGGCGAGGGCGGTCGCCCGCCCTATCCGGCCAAGGATGGCTATGTCGCGATTTCGGCCTCCGGGCGCGAGATGGGCTCGCGGCTGTTGCAGATTGCGACCGGCGACCCCGAGGCGGTCGCCAATACCGGGGCGTTCACCGGGCGCATGAGCCTCGACGACAGCCCGCGCAAAAGGTCGAAGCGTGGTGCAGAGAGCATACGGTCGAGGAGATCGTTTCGGCGCTGGTCGCGGCCGACATCCCGGTCGCCCCCGTCCAGACGATCCCGCAGGTGGCGGCGGACCCGCATCTGTGGGAGCGCGAGATGCTGGTCAAGATGGAAGACCCGGTCGCCGGCGAGATGTATCTGCCCGGGGCCACGATCAAAATGTCGAAGACGCCGGGACGCATCGGGCCGGTGCCGAACCCCGGCCAGCACACCGATGAGGTGTTGGCCCGGCTGCTCGGCTATGGGGCGGCGGAATTGGCGGAATTACGGCAGGCGAAAGTGATCGCCTAGAACCGGCCTGGCGTCGCGATCCCAAGATCGCGGTTTGCGGTTGCGAACGATATCCGGGCTTCGGCGGGCGAGGGGAGGGCCTGATGCTGCGGGTGCTGAAGGGCGGCAGGGTGATCGACGGCAGCGGCGCTGCTCCGGTCGAGGCGACGGTCATTGTCAAAGACCGCCATATCGAGGCGGTCGAGACGCGGGCCTATTCCGATTGGCCGGCGGAGGCGGACATCATCGACGTTTCCGGCATGACCGTGCTGCCGGGCTTGATCGATTGCCACGACCATCTCGCGATGCACGGTTATGATCTGGCGCGGCGCTGGGGCATCGACGAGCCGCAGACGACGCGCACCTTGCGCACCGCCAAGGTGCTGGCCGACACGCTCGCCGCCGGCTACACGACGGTGCGCGACGCCGCCGGTCTCGACGCCGGCTTCAAGCGCGCGATCGAGGAAGGGCTGATCACCGGACCGCGGCTCGTCGTCTCGCTGGTGATCATTTCGCCGATCGGCGGCATCGGCGACCGCGTCAGCCCGTCCGGCTTTTCCTGCTGCGTGCCCAATGATCCGCTGCTGCCGGACGGCGTGGTCAACACGCTGGCCGATGTGCGCCCGGTGGTCAGGCGCGTGGTGCGCGCCGGCGCCGCTGTGATCAAATGCGCGACGACCGGCGGCGCCAGCTCGCGGCCGGAGCACGGGCCGCATGACGGGGCCTTCAATCTCGACGAGATGCAGGCCTTGGTCGAAGAGGCGCACGCGCTCGACCGGCGGGTGATGTGCCACGCCCTGGGCGGCCGGGGGTTGCGTATCGCGGTTGAGGCCGGGGTCGATTCGATCAACCATGGCTGCTATCTCGACGAGGAGCCGGCATTGCTCGATGCGATGGCGAGCCGCGGCATCTTTTTCGTGCCGACCTTTGCAGTCTACGATTATCACCGCAAATCGCCGCAGCCGCATATCCGCGAACGGGCCCGGGCGCTCGAACAGCATCATGTGCAGAGCCTGCGCGCCGCGCTCGCCGCCGGGGTCAAGATCGCCGCCGGCACCGATGCCGGCGGACACGGCCATCCGCCCAACGCGATCGAGATCGCCTGTCTGGTGCGGGCCGGGATGACGCCGTTGCAGGCCTTGCGCGCCGCCACCGGCTGGGCTGCCGAATGCATCGGCCGCGGCGATGACCTCGGCACGCTGGAGAGGGGCAAGCTCGCCGATCTGGTTGTCGTCGCCGGCGACCCGCTGGCCGAGGTGTCGATCCTGCAGGAGCGGCAGCGGATCGCCCTCGTCATCAAGGACGGTGTGATCGCCGTCGACCGGCGGGCGCGTCATGAGCGGTGAGCGGAGCGGGTGCGCTCACGCCCGCGTTAGCATGATATGCCTCGCCCCCGCCTCTGCCGCTCCCGCCTGCGCGAGCGGCTGTTTCACCTCGCCCTTTACCTGAAAGGCCTTGACGCGATCTTGGAGATTGTCGGCGGCATCGCGCTGCTCTTGGTCAGTCCCGCCTGGATCGTGCGCCTGGTTGCGGTCGCTACCCAGGACGAGCTGATTGAGGATCCGCGCGATCTTGTCGCCAATTTTTTGCGCCGCTGGGTGCAGCACCTGTCGGTCGGCACCCAGCATTTCGCAGCCGCCTACCTGCTTGCCCATGGGGTTGTTAAGATCGGCCTTGTCGTCGGCCTGCTGACCGCTCGGTATTGGGCCTATCCGGCGGCAATCGTCGCGCTGGCCCTGTTTGTCGCCTATCAGCTCTACCGGTTTACGCTGACCCATGCGATCGGGCTGATCGTGTTCTCCGCCTTTGATCTTGTGCTGATCATGCTGATCTGGGCCGAATACCGGGCGCGGTCGCTGCGGGCGCGCCGGGCGGCCGCCGCCGCGACTGCCCAAAATATAGTCGGATCGGATCAGTGACGCGGCTGTTGCCTGGGTTCCGCGGTTGGCGCGAAATGTGCACGCCACTTCCGGCGACAGAGCTTCCGGCGACAGATATCGGCGAACGACATGGGTAGCTCGATCCTCGACGGGTACAACCCCAACGGGTTTTATTGTGAGATGCTGAGAGCCCGGCCAGCGCCGTGGTCAGGGAGCGGTTGGCGCGGCTGTCGATCGAGGCGTTGAAGGAACGCGCCGCCGCGGCCAATGCCGAGCTCTACAATCTCGGCATCACCTTTACGGTCTATTCCGACGCCAAGACGATCGACCGCATCCTGCCGTTCGACGTCGTGCCTCGGGTTCTGTCGGCCGAAGAATGGCGGCATCTCGAAACCGGGATCACGCAGCGCATTACCGCCATCAATTTGCTGCTCGACGACATCTATCACGACCAGCACGTGCTGAGGGACGGCGTTGTCCCGCCCGAGCTGATCCTCACCAACCGCAATTACCGCCCCGAGATGCGCGGCGTGGATTTGCCGCACAAGACCTATGTCAACATCTGCGGCACCGACATCGTGCGCGACGAAACCGGCCGGTTTCTCGTGCTTGAGGACAATGCCCGCACCCCCTCTGGGGTCAGCTATGTCGTCGAGAACCGCCACATGATGCTGCGCGCCTTTCCCGAGCTGCTTGATCAGATCAGTCTGCGCCCGATCGACAATTACGGCGCGCGGCTGATCGCCGCCTTGCAAGAGATGGCGTCGCCCGGGGTTGCCAATCCGCAAGTCGTGTTGTTGTCGCCGGGCACCTATAACGCCGCCTATTTCGAGCACGTCTTTTTGGCGCGTGAAATGGGGGTGCCGCTGGTCGAAGGGCCCGATCTCGTCGTCGAGGACGAGCGGGTCTGGATGCGCACAACCGGCGGGCTGGCCCGCGTCGATGTCATTTACCTCCGCATCAACGATGATTTCCTCGATCCCGAGGTGTTCAACCCGACCAGCCTGCTCGGCGTGGCCGGGCTGATGCGCGCCTATCGCGCCGGCCATGTCGCGCTCGCCAATG